>JAFEEV010000253.1 GCA_018240935.1 Pseudomonadota bacterium | reverse complement strand
GCGAGCGACGGTCAGGCAAGGCGAAATCAGATGAAAAAGCGCAGTTTACAAGATGTAAATGAGCATTTTGAGTCTGATTTCAACACAGCATGATCGAGCGCAGTAGTTTTTCAGAGATTCCTTAAGGAAGCTCACCGGCGGCAAACTAATATCCGGCAAGTCCGTTGCCATGCAACCGGCTTTACCGTCTGCCCGCAACAGCATTCATTTCTATGGAGATGGTTCCATGAATACAAAAGCAAACAATACGCACAGCGCGCTGGATGAATTCGAGCTCATCAATTCAGCCACCGACTACGCATTGAAACGCGCCCCCAACGGCTGGATCAGCGGTTATTTCTATCAATGCGAATTGACCAGCGTTTTTCAGCGCATTTTCAGCGCCGATCATGGCAGAACCATAGGGCACGCCGCCTATGTGCGCTCCAAGTCGAACGAAGAAATCGCGCTTTGGCCATGGCAAGTTTTCGCCATGGCGTCCAAGGACGATCAGTTGATCGAACTCGACCGTTTATGCCGGGCGATCCATGCGTTGAATTATTATTTCAACCACTCTTCCCAGTCGGACAATTTATATGTCGAGGTTCATCCGCGTTTGCTGGAAAGCGTCAAGGACGATCACGGCCGCGCGTTTGAAAACTTTCTCGACCTGATCGGCGTGAAAACCTCGCGCGTCGTCATCGAAATTCCGGCCATCATCAACCGCAACTGGAAATTGCTGCAGCATGTCATCGGCAATTACCGCTCGCGCGGCTACCGCATCGCTGCCAACTACACCGGCAGCCGCAGCGATTGGATGGCGGAACTGGGCAGTCTGTATCCGGATGTCGTGCGCATCTCGGCCAGCGATCTGCTGCGCCATGAAGCCGTCACGGCCTTGACGGATACCGTGCACAGCTTCGGCGCCAGCGTGCTGGTGCGGGACATTGAAACGCCGGAACAACTGATTGGCGCCAAACGCAGTGATGCCGATTATTTGCAAGGCAATCTGCTGGGCAAAACGGCATCGGCGATCGAAACCGCCGAACTGGCGGTGATTGCAAAGCCAGTCAACTAAGCAAGGAAAAAAATACCGCTTGCTCCGGATGTTTCACAACTACCCGGGGCAACCTGACAAATTTGCAACACTCTATCCTAAGGAGAAAATGAAATGACCGATATTCATCAAGCCCATACCGCATTAAGCGACGTTGCCGCCCGCACGCTTGCCAACGCCACCAAAACCGTGCCGATGATGGGCACCATCACGCCGCGCTGGCTTACTCACTTGCTGAACTGGGTGCCGGTCGAGGCGGGTATTTACCGCGTGAACAAAGTGAAAGATCCCGATCAGGTGGAAGTCGATTGCTCCGCCAAGGACGAACGCGAGTTGCCGGCGACATTCGTGGATTACGAAGAATGGGGACGGGAATATGTGCTAAGCGCGGTGAATACCGTGCTGGATGTCCATACGCGCGTATCCGATCTGTACAGCAGCCCGCACAACCAGATTCGCGAGCAGTTGCGCCTCACCATCGAAACAGCAAAAGAACGTCAGGAAAGCGAACTGATCAACAACAAGGAATACGGTTTGCTGAACAATGCCGCGAAATCCATGAAGGTGAAGACACGCACCGGCGCACCCACCCCCGACGATCTCGATGAACTGATCGCACGGGTGTGGAAAGAACCCGGTTTCTTTCTGGCCCATCCGCAAGCAATTGCCGCCTTCGGCCGTGAATGTACCCGCCGCGGCGTTCCGCCTCCGACCGTTTCGCTGTTCGGTTCACAATTCCTCACCTGGCGCGGCATTCCGCTGATACCGAGCAACAAGCTCAATATCACCGGCGGCAAAACCAATATTCTGTTGCTGCGCACCGGAGAAAGCCGTCAGGGCGTGGTCGGGCTTTATCAGCCGAACTTGCCGGGCCAGCAAGGCATGGGATTATCGGTGCGTTTCATGGGCATCAACCACAAGGCGATCGCTTCTTACCTGGTTTCCCTCTATTGCTCGCTGGCGGTATTGACCGAAGATGCGCTCGGCGTGCTGGAAAATGTCGAAGTGGGTCAATATCATGAGTACAAGTAATCTCGACCGGCTGGCGGAAGAAAGTTTGCACGCCATATCCGCTAACCTGCCGGATGTCGAGCTGCTGACACGCTTGGCCAACGAATTTTTTTCCGCGCTGCCAAACGCCAGCGCATCGCCGCCAGCGGCGGCTGCGCCAGTCCAAGCACACGCACTGGAAATTCCCGCGTTTCCCGCGGATCATCCGCATGTGGAAAATTTCGCAGCGCAACCGGACATTCCGCTCCCGTTCGAAAGCGAATTAAATACGCTGTTTGCGCCGGGTAAAGACATCCCCTCCGGTTTATCCGGCGTGACAGACGCGGCGAGCACTTCCTCCACGCCAGCAGCGCTTACGGCACTGCGGCAAACTCCCGCATGGCCCCCCTTCCCTTCAACTGCGGGAGTTCTTCCTTATCCATCCACGGTTCCGTTGCCGTTCGAAGACGAATTGCGCGCGCTTCTTCCGCCGGTGCAAGCCGCTTCGCATCACTCTGCAAGCACCCCCATTGCGCAGAACCCGGCAACAGCATTTTATTTTCTCGGCGGCATGCCATCATCCGCCCCGGATGATACGGTGGCGCAATTCGCATCCGCCCATCCGCCTTTTGACGTCAACGCCATCCGGCGCGACTTTCCCATCCTGAAAGAATTGGTCAACGGACGCCCGCTGATTTGGCTGGACAACGCCGCAACCACGCAAAAACCGCAATCGGTCATTGACCGGCTCAGCTATTTCTATCAACACGAAAACTCCAACATCCACCGCGCCGCGCATGAACTGGCGGCGCGCGCGACCGATGCTTACGAAGAAGCGCGCCAGAAAGTCGGCCGCTTCCTCAACGCATCGTCAGCGGATGAAATCGTTTTCGTGCGCGGCACGACCGAAGGCATCAATCTCGTGGCGCAAAGCTGGGGGCGGCAGCATATCAATGCCGGTGACGAAATCGTCATTACCTGGCTGGAACATCACGCCAATATCGTGCCGTGGCAGCAGTTGTGCAACGAAAAAGGTGCCGTACTGCGCGTCGCCCCGGTTGACGATCACGGCCAGATCTTGCTGGACGAATATCAAAAACTGCTCAATTCGCGCACCAAGCTGGTGGCATTCTCGCAGGTATCGAACGCGCTCGGCACCATCACACCGGCACAGGAAATGATCGCCATGGCGCACCGCGTTGGCGCGCGCGTATTGGTCGACGGCGCGCAATCCGTCTCGCACATGCGCGTCGATATGCAGCAACTAGATTGCGACTGGTTTGTTTTTTCCGGCCACAAGGTGTTCGCACCGACCGGCATCGGCGCGCTGTACGGCAAAAGCGAGTTGCTGAATGCGATGCAGCCTTGGCAGGGCGGCGGCAACATGATTCAGGATGTCACTTTCGAGAAGACCACTTACCATGCTGCGCCCGCCCGCTTTGAAGCGGGCACCGGCAACATCGCCGACGCGGTCGGATTGGGCGCGGCGATCGATTACGTGCAGCGCATCGGTATCGGCAACATCAGCCGTTACGAACATCAATTGCTGGTTTATGCCACGCGCGGCCTCAGCTCGATTCCGGGTTTGCGTTTGATCGGCACCGCAGCGGAAAAAGCCGGTGTGCTGTCTTTCGTGTTACCGGGATTGAGTTCCGAAGAAGTCGGCGCGGCCCTCAACCGCGAAGGGATCGCGGTGCGCGCCGGTCATCATTGCGCCCAGCCGATTTTGCGCCGCTTCGGTCTGGAAACCACAGTGCGGCCGTCGCTGGCGTTCTACAACACCTGCGCGGATATCGATTTTCTCATCGCTGCGCTGCACCGCATTCAAGGCGGACGAACGAGCTTCTGATCATGAATGGATTCAAACCACCACAAGGAATTTTCAATTGAGTACATTCAAGCAATACAGCATCTTGCCCGGCTTCAATCTGGCGCTGGGATTCACCTTGCTTTATCTCAGCCTGATCGTGCTGATTCCGTTATCGGCGGCCTTCATCCGCACCGCCGAATTAACCTGGCCGGAATTCTG
>JAFEEV010000252.1 GCA_018240935.1 Pseudomonadota bacterium | reverse complement strand
TTGTCCGTATTCAGCTCGATGCGCGAATCCGGATCACCGGAATCGACGCCCGCGGCTACGATGAGATTGTCTGCCGCATCATAGATGCGGATGCCGGAAAAGTGGTTGTTGTTCAGTATTTTGTCCGCGGCGTGCTGCAACTCGGCGGCAACTTCTTCCTTGGATCGGCCGGTGTTGGCATTTTCCAGGTTTTGCGACAGAAGAATGTTTGCGGTAATGATCCGGGCATTGGATATGGAATGCGAAATCTGATTTTCGATCAATTTTACCGTGTTCTGTAACGCCACTTTAAGCCCCGAAGCAGCCATCGCCTCCGTTTGGGGTTGCATCACGCTGTATACGGAAAATCCCGCCGACAGGATGAGTGTGCTCAACATCAATCCGCTGATAATACGGATCTTTCTGTCATCCTGATTGATAAAAAAGCGGAACATTAGTGTCGTGTGATTATCGGTTGATCAGTAGGGGAGTGGTTTAAGGGTATAAGGCGTGTATTATCGGTAACCGGTCAATAGATTTAAGCCTCATTTAAAAGGCTTTTTTCACCCTAATTCCCGGCTTACGGCACGCCAAAAGATGTTGCCTGGATCAGCAAATCTTTTCCTGCACGGTGGACGAAGAGGGACGGAACAGCCAATCCGCAAAGACTGAAAAGATGGCTTGGGGATTACGCTTTTTTCTTGAGCGGTTCCGGGTAGGGGTAAAGAATGTTCAGCGCCACGCTTTTCCCGGCGGTTTCGACAATACGCACATGTTCGCGCTTAAATTCCCTGGCGTGACGCAAACCGCAGGAATGGGCGATCATGTTGATTTCCTTGTTGACGTTCCGGGCGTAATTGGCGACGCGCAGATATTTCTCCTCCACCACCAAGCCGTTTTGCAGCCGCTCATCGTGCGTGGTGATGCCGGTCGGGCAGGTATTCAGATGGCAGCGCATCGCCTGAATGCAACCGAGCGAAAACATGAAACCGCGCGCGGTGTTGACGAAATCGGCACCGGCGCAGAGCGCCCAGGCGCCTTCCGCCGATGTCACCAGTTTACCGGCGGCGATGACGATAATGCGTTTTTTCAAATCCGCTTGCAGCAGCGCATCGACGACACGCGGCAAGGCTTCCGCGATCGGCAGGCTGACATGGTCCATCAACGTCTGCGGCGCCGCGCCGCTGCCGCCTTCGCCGCCGTCGATGGTGAGAAAGTCCGGTGCGTATTCCAAGCCGCGGCGGTTGATGCTGTCACATAGCTCATTGATGAAATTCCATCCGCCGATCGCCGTTTTGATGCCGACCGGGCGGCCGGTCAGTTCGCGGATATAGTGGATTTTGTCGAGCAATTCGTCGATGTTGTTGATGTCCTTGTGGCGGTTCGGGCTGATCGAATCCTGATGCACCGGAATGCCGCGGATCGCGGCGATTTCTTCATGCACTTTACCGGCGGGCAGCAAGCCGCCCTTGCCGGGTTTCGCACCTTGCGACAGCTTGATTTCAAACGCCTTGACCACTTTGCTCAGTTCTTTCGCGCGCTGCGGCGAGAAATTGCCTTGCTCGTCGCGGATGCCGTACTTGGCGGTACCGATTTGCATGATCAAATCGCAGTTGCCTTCCAAATGATACGGCGCCAACCCGCCTTCACCGGTGTTCAACCAGCAGCCCGCCTGCGCGGCGCCGAGCGATAACGCCCGTACCGCAGGTTTGGAAATGGCGCCGTAGCTCATGCCGCTGATATTGATGATGGATTTGGCTTCGAACGGCTGTGCGCAGTAACCTTCGCCAATCCGTAACGACGGTGTCGGCAATTGATCTTCTTCCTGAATCGGAAAGGCGGCGTTGACGAAAATGATCGAACCCGGCTGGCGCAAATCGTTGGTGGAACCGAAACCAACCAGACTGCCCTTATTTTTGGCATTTTTGTAAATCCAGCCGCGCGTGGCGCGATTGAACGGCATCTCGTCGCGATCGTTGGCGAAGAAATACTGCCGGAAGTATTTGCCCTGGATCTCGAAAAAATAGCGCAAACGCCCAATGACCGGGTAATTGCGCAGAATCGAATGTTTCTTTTGCGTCACGTCCTGGATGAACCAGACGGCGATTAAGCCAGCGGCGGCCACGCCCAGCATTGCGGCAATACTGAAAAAGATCAAGTCAAAAGCGCCGGACATATGCTCTCCTTATTTCGCAAGCCCATCGTTATACTAGCCGTTCGATTGACGGAAGTGAACCACTTGCGTGCACTATAATGCATGGCTTCATGGCAGGTAAGGATAAAAATGCTGGGTTTATACGATGAAATTCGCGCGAATGTGCAACGCGCATTGCAAGAGGATGTCGGCAGTGGTGATCTGACCGCGTCGCTGATTCCGGTTGACAGAACTCTGCAAGCGACGGTGATCAGCCGGGAGAACGCGGTGTTATGCGGCATGCAGTGGTTCGAGGCGTGTTTCCGGTCGCTCGACCCGGCGAGTATGATCGAATGGTTTGCCAAGGATGGCGATGGGGTGCAGGCCGGGCAGACATTGTGCGCTATTCGCGGCAATGCCCGCGCGTTGCTGACGGCGGAACGCTCGGCGTTGAATTTTCTGCAATTGCTATCTGCCGTGGCTACCCAAACCAAGCGGTTTGCCGATGCCGTCGCCGGAACCGGCGCGGTGATCGCCGATACGCGCAAAACGCTGCCGGGGTTGCGGCTGGCGCAGAAATACGCGGTCACGTGCGGCGGCGGGGTGAATCATCGCATTGGTTTGTACGACGGGATTCTGATCAAGGAAAATCATATTATCGCGGCGGGCGGCATCCGTCCGGCGTTAAAGCAAGCGCTGGAAATCGCGCCAGCGGGTGTTTTTGTCCAGATTGAGGTGGAGTCGTTGCAGGAGTTGCAGGAAGCGCTGGCGGCGGGTGCGCGCATGGTGTTGCTGGATAATTTCGCGCTGGATCAGCTAGCGGATGCAGTGACGCTGACCCGCCGGCAAACGGGGGATGCGGTGATACTGGAAGCCTCCGGTAACATTACCTTGGATAATGTGCGTCAGGTGGCGGAAACCGGTGTAGACCGGATATCGGTCGGCAGCCTGACCAAGAATATCCAGGCCATCGATTTGTCGCTGCGCTTTTCCGGAGCGGAATAAAAACGTCGAACCGGACGGGATCGTTATTCGGGCGGTGGTTTTGCCGGTTGATCCAGTATCAGGAAGTGCGCTTGCGTGTTTTCCGCATCCGAGGCCGGTTCGAACCAAGCGAGGCTTTGATGCAGTTTGACGACTTGTCCGACGATGATCAGGGTTGGCGGGGTCAAATGAGCGGCTTGCGCCAGATCCGGCAGTGTGCGCAAGGTGCCGGTCACAATTTTTTGCTTGTGCGTGGTGCCTTGCTGAACGATCGCGGCGGGCGTGCCGTCCGGCAAGCCGTGCGCGATCAATTGCTGGCATAGTACGGGCAGGCCGAGCAATCCCATGTAGATCACGATGGTCTGATTGGGGCGCGCAAGATGCGCCCAGTCGAGATCGATGCTGTTATTTTTCAGATGACCGGTGACAAAAATGCACGATTGCGCGTAATAGCGGTGCGTTAACGGAATACCGGCGTAAGCCGCGACGCCCGATGCGGCGGTAATGCCGGGTACGACTTGAAAAGGAATACGGTGCGCGGCCAGTGTTTCGATTTCTTCGCCGCCACGCCCGAAAATGAACGGATCGCCGCCTTTGAGACGCAATACCCGCTTGCCTTCCTGCGCCAGCCGCACTAATAGTTGATTGATCGATTCCTGTTGCAGCGTATGGCGGTTGCGCTCCTTGCCGGCGTAAATGCGTTCGGCGTCGCGGCGCACCATGTCCAAAATCGCGGGTGAAACCAGGCGATCGTAAACCACGACATCGGCTTGTTGCATCAGGCGCATGGCGCGGAACGTCAATAAATCCGCGTTGCCCGGTCCGGCACCGACGAGATAAACCTCGCCGTGCGGTGGCTCGTCTTTTTCCTGCCGCAACGACTGCAACAAATAGTCCTGCGCGGTTTCGTCTTTTCCAGCCAGCACCATTTCGCTGAACCGGCCTTGCAATGTTTTTTCCCAGAAAATGCGCCGCTTCTCCGGGTGTGTGAAATGTTGTTTGACGTGCTCGCGGAATTTCCCCGCCATCGCGGCGAGACGGCCATACGCAGCCGGTATCATGGTTTCCAGTTGCGCGCGCAGCAATCGCGCCAGCACCGGCGACTGGCCGCCGCTGGAAATGGCGATCAGCAGCGGTGAACGATCAACGATGGACGGCATGATAAACGTGCAAAGATCGGGATTGTCCACCACATTGACGGGAATTTGCCGCTGCTGCGCGGCTGCGGAAACTTGCCGGTTGGTGTCGCGATCGTCGGTGGCGGCAATCACGAGTGTCATGTTTTGCAGCAGACCGGGTTGGAAAATTCCCGCGTGATATTTGATTCTTCCTTGTGCATGGTACTCGCTTAACGGGGTATTGAGTTCGGGTGATACCACCGAAACGTGCGCACCGGCTTGGAGCAACAACATGACTTTGCGTGCAGCGACCTCGCCGCCGCCGACGACCAAGCAAGATTTATTTCTAATGTCGAGGAAAACAGGCAGGAAATCCATGGCAACTTTTTCATCCCAAAAATAACGAAAGCGCCGATCAATTCTAAGCCAAATACCGGCTCATGCGTTAATCAGCGCTTTCTTGCCAAGCTGGAAAAGTTTCCAGCCTTGTCAGCGTTTCCCTTGGGATTCTACAGGCTGGATTCCAGCTTAAGGATGTCTTCCAGTTTGATGTTCGTTCCCGTGCCTTTGAATACCGTACCTAGTTTTTTCTTGTTCAGGTGTTCGAGGTTGAGGTTGTAAACTTCTTTGGACAGCGGGAAATACTTCACTTCTTTCACCAGTTCCGTGGCGTGCTGCATATAGAAATTAACAAATTCCGTAACTTCGGTTTTGTCTGCGGATTTGGCATTCACGTAAATGAATATCGGGCGCGATAGCGGTTTGTAGCTGTTATTTTCGACGCTTGCAGCCGATGGCAGCACGCCGCCGCTGCCATTGTCGATCGCGACGGCGCTGATTTTTTTGCTATTTTCGATGTAATATGCGAAACCGAAGAATCCCAGCGCATAAATGTCGCTGGCAACGCCTTGCACCAGTACATTGTCGTCTTCCGAGGCGGTGAAATCGCCGCGGCTTGACTTGGCTTTGCCGACGACGGCTTCGGTGAAATATTCGAATGTGCCGGAATCTGCACCAGGACCGTAGAGTTTAATTTTTTTGTCCGGCCAGTCGGGGTTGATTTGATTCCAACTGGTAATTGTGCCTTGCGCGCCGGGTTCCCATATTTTCTTCAATTCGTCGACGGTAATGGTCTTGCTCCAGGTGTTCTTGGGGTTGATCACAACGGTCAAGGCATCAAATGCAATCGGCATTTCGATATATTGCACGCCAGCCTGCTTACAGGCTTCCATTTCTAATTCAGTGATGGGGCGTGAAGCATTGACGATATCGATTTCATTGCGGCAGAATTTTTTGAATCCGCCGCCTGTTCCGGAGATGCCCACGGTGACACGAACCGCGCCGCGCTTGGCGATCTGGAAGTCTTCGGCGACTGCTTCGGTAATCGGGAATACCGTGCTGGAGCCGTCGATCTTCACGATCGGGCTGGCAAGGGCGGTTCCCGTGGTGACAACTGCACTGAGCAGTGCAGCCGCAAGAGATATTCTGAAGCTAAACGAGGTCAACATTGATATGTTCTCCAGGTGAGTCAATAAAAGGGTCTGCAAGGTTGTTGCAACCGGTGCGCTATCCTATTGCAGAATTATTACAGGATTATGACAATAATTTTTTTGTTATTAAGAAAGCTCTGAAAAACTACTGCGCTCGGTCATGCTGTGTTGAAATCAGACTCAAACTGCTCCTTTACATCTTGTAAACTGCGCTTTTCATCTGATTTCGCCTTGCCTGACCGTCGCTCGCTACCTTTTTCAGAGCTTCCTTAAGTCCGTCAAGCGGCATAATCTTTGCGCAACTTCGTAAAACGGCCTGCTGGTGAGATGTTCCTTGCATCAGGAATTGCTGGCTGCTTGGATAGTTTCTGCGATGCGTTCG
>JAFEEV010000251.1 GCA_018240935.1 Pseudomonadota bacterium | reverse complement strand
ATCGCGTCAAGATACCGCTAGCCCGAAATATGGAGCATGCTTTTGTCGCGCGCTTCTTCTGAAGTATTTTGCCGGCACTGATGGTGAAAAAAGCCGAGGATTCTTTGCGGCAGCCAATCCAATTTTCCCGGGAAAGGGCCGCGCATGAATCCGGCGTGCCCGCCTTCTTCGGGGAATTCCAATGTCACGTCGGTTGAGACTTCAGCCTGCGATGGCAGCACCGACGCGGGCATGAACGGATCGTTGCGGGCATTGATCACCAATGTCGGAACACGGATATGCGGCAGCCATTGCTTGCTGCTCGATTGCCGCCAGTAATCGTCGGTGTCACGGAATCCATGCAAAGGCGCTGTGACGATATTGTCAAAATCATAGATCGACGCGCATTTTTTCAGCGCACGGGCATCGAACAAACCGGGAAACTGCTGTAATTTATCAAAGGCTTTGTCTTTCAGCGTATCCAGAAAATGGCGCGTGTACACTTGATTGAATCCTTTGTCCAACGCCGCGCCGGCAGCCGCCAGATCAAGCGGAACGGAGACGGTTGCGGCGCCAGCGATGAGTTCTTTGGCGTGCTCGCCGCGTTCACCCAGCCATTTCAAGAGTGCGTTACCGCCTAGTGATACCCCCATGACATACACCGGTTGCGTTGATTCCGTTGTTTGGGCCTGACCGGTAATGCGCCGCAGCATCCAGTCTATCTCGGTGGAATCTCCGGCGTGATAGGCGCGCGATAAACGGTTCGGTTCACCGGAGCAACCGCGGAAATGAATCACAGCGCTGCGCCAGTGATAGCGTTGCAGGCTGTTGATCATACTGAGGATATAGTGGCTTGACGAGCCGCCTTCCAGACCATGGAAAAAAACCACCAGCGGCGCTTGGCCGGAACCGCCGCTCCAATCGACATCGATAAAATCCCCATCGTCGAGCTCCCAGCGTTCGCGCCGGTAAGTAAACAGTTGCGCCGGTTTTTTAAAATAAGGATAGAGCGTTTGCAAGTTGCCGCCAGGTAACCAGGATGGTGCGGTGTAATTGCCGGTGTACTTGGGAATTGCATTTTCATGCAGAGGGATAATTTTGCGTTGCGGCATTCGGATGATCTATTGCTGTTGAATTCCGCTCAATATACCGGACTTGCGCCGATTCTAAAACAGCAATGGCCGGTTGTTTCGCCGGCCATTGCTGTTAAACCCAGAATCTATCAAGGACGGTCATGATTGTGCTTTAAAACTCATTCCATTCATCGCCGCCAGCAGTAACTCTTTTTCTTTTCGGCAATTTTGCGCTGCTACTATGCGCAGTTTCGTTTTCATCCCATTCGACCGGTTCCGCGTTTTTCTTGTTAGCCAGATGAACAACGGATCCCGGTTTTTTCGTGCTATTTTGCGCTAGATTGAATATGGAAATAGCCCCGACTAATTCGCGCGCTTGCTGTTCCAGCGATGCGGCTGCGGCTGCGGCTTGTTCAACCAGGGCGGCATTTTGTTGCGTGACATCATCCATTTGCGATACGGCTTGATTGACCTGCTCGATGCCGGTGCTTTGTTCTTTGGATGCGGAAGTAATGTCCGACATGATTTCGGTTAAATTTCTTATCGCCGTCACGATCTCGTCCATGGTTTTACCTGTTTTGTTGACTAATGAAGCGCCTTCTTCGACTTGTTTGACCGAGTCGTCGATCAATGCTTTGATTTCTTTTGCTGCGGTGGCGCTTCTTTGTGCCAGGTTGCGCACTTCAGTCGCCACCACGGCGAAGCCGCGGCCCTGCTCGCCGGCCCGCGCTGCTTCAACAGCGGCATTGAGCGCCAGGATATTGGTTTGAAAAGCGATACCGTCGATGACGCCGATGATGTCGGCGATTTTGCTTGAGCTCTCGCTGATCGATGACATTTTGGTGATGACTTCATTCATCATTTCGCCGCCTTTGGCTGTGATGCTGCTGGCTGTTATCGCGATTTGGTTGGCGCTGATGGAGTTGTCGGTATTTTGGCGCACGGTTGCAGTGAGCTCTTCCATGCTGGAAGCAGTCTCTTCCAGTGAAGAGGCTTGTTCTTCCGTGCGCTGCGAGAGATCCAGGTTGCCCGAAGCGATTTCTCCGGTTGCCAGACGTACCGATGCCGCGTTTTTCTGCACATCCAGCACCGTTGCCCGCAGGTTGACGCCCATTTGACTCAATGCTTTTAACAGTTCGCCAAACTCATCGCCGCGATCGATGGAGAATTTGTGTGTTAAATCCCCGCCGGCCAGTTTATTGGCAACATCAATAGCCTGTTTGAGCGGTGACAGCGTGTTCTTGGCCATGCCGTAAGCAAGATAGGCGATCGATATGATACCGGTTGCCGTTATTGCGGCAATCATACTGCCCAACGATGCGGGCGCCTGGGCTTGCGACATGCCCCACCAGCCGATGGCGCCCACAGCTGATAAAAATAGAGCGGGTATCGTCATTGCAAGCGCAATGCGTTTTTGCGTAGTCATCTTGCAAAAAGCTTGCAGTTTTCCAATGAAATCGGTGCGCACGATTTGGCCTTTCTCGATTTTCAGGTTTTTTGCCTTACCTTCCAGAATCCGTTGATAGATTGGAGCCGCCTGCTCGATTTCCGCGCGCGAAGCTTTGGTGCGAACCGATAAATAACCGGTTACTTTGCCGTTTTCTATCAGCGGTGTTGCGTTAGCCTTGATCCAGTAAAAGTCACCATTTTTACGGCGGTTTTTAACCAGCCCGGTCCACGGTAAACCTTGCTTGAGTGTTACCCATAGATCGTCAAAAGCTTCCGGAGGTACATCCGGGTGGCGCACAATATTATGCGCTTTACCGAGTAATTCTTCTTCAGGGAAGCCGCTGACTTCGACAAATGTGGAATTAATATAGGTTATTCTGCCTTTGGTATCGGTAGTTGATACAATTAGCGTGTCATCATCAATGGGGTACTCGGTGTTGGTCACCGGAAGATTCAGTCTCATGATTTATCCTTCTGGGAATTGTTCGTATGAGATTTGGCTTACGGTATATAAATTAATATATTCTGTCAGTGGTTTCTTTTTTTACAGGAAGAAATGTAACGTAACATAAGTAAGAATTATCCTATTGGTTTGCCGTGCTATTGCGAATCCAATGCAAAAGTTTACCTGGTGCGGATTTCAACCGAAAAATCTCTTTAT
>JAFEEV010000250.1 GCA_018240935.1 Pseudomonadota bacterium | reverse complement strand
GAAAATCGACGGGGGTGCGTTTGTGCTAAAAAATACTAACAATCATTTGATTAGTTTTGATCGCGATCATTTGCACCAGATACTGTGGAATTTATGCCGCAATGCATGGCGGCATTGCCGCCAGCAAAACGGCAGCATACGTATCGAAATATCCGCATCGGCGAATGAAAATAATGTCTGCTTGGATATCGTGGACGATGGCGAAGGCGTTGATCCGCAGCAGGTAAAACAGATTTTTGAACCGTTCTTTACCACGGCCGTCGGCGGTACCGGCTTGGGTTTATATATTGCACGCGAATTGTGTGAAACCAACCAAGCCTCGTTGGATTATATTGAGAATACTGGCGGCGGACATTTCCGGATTATTTGCAAAAGCGGTCAGCCATGTCTATAGATAGCGGACGGATTGCCAGCCCCGAACGAAAGACTGCTTCGCCACATATTCTGATTGTGGATGACGAGCCCGATATCATTGAGTTGCTTGAATTGACGATCGCCCGGATGGGAATGGATGTGTCCAGTGCAAAGTGTGTTCGTGACGCCAAGCAGCTGCTGCAATCGCGGCAATTTCAATTATGCCTGACCGATATGCGGCTGCCGGATGGGGAAGGGCTGGAGCTGGTTAAGTATATCGCGCAACACTGCGCTGATTTGCCGGTGGCCGTCATTACAGCGCATGGGACGACAGAGAATGCCGTAGCTGCGCTCAAAGCCGGGGCTTTTGATTACCTGCCCAAGCCGGTTTCGTTAAAACAATTGCGGGATCTGGTCAAATCCGCTTTAAGCTTGCCGCCGGTACCATCCGAACCGGTGTCGCACGTGCAGCAGCGCGCGTTGTTAGGTGAATCCGAGCCGATGCGCCAATTGCGCGCGACTATCGATAAACTCTCGCGCAGCCAGGCGCCGGTTTATATCAGCGGTGAATCCGGCAGCGGCAAAGAGCTCGCGGCGAGAATGATTCATGAAAGAAGCGCGCGCCACAAACAACCTTTTGTTGCCGTGAACTGCGGCGCTATTCCCGAAAATTTGATGGAGAGCGAATTTTTCGGTTATAAAAAAGGCGCTTTTACCGGTGCAGATAAAGACCATGACGGTTTTTTTCTGGCCGCCAATGGAGGAACTTTGTTTCTTGATGAGGTCGCCGATTTGCCGCTGACGATGCAGGTTAAATTGCTGCGGGTGATTCAGGAAAAGCAAGTCAGAAGAATCGGTGAAACCCACGAGAAAAGTGTCGATGTGCGCATCATCAGTGCAACCCACAAAAAACTCAGCCAGTGCGTTGAAACCGGCCAATTCAGACAGGATTTGTATTATCGCCTTAATGTAATCGAGCTCAATATGCCGGCATTGCGTGAAATGCGTGAAGATATTCCGTTAATCGCGCAAGCCATTCTTGCAAAACTATGCCGCGAAGCAGGGCGGTCCGCATGCATTCTGAAGAATGATGCGCTGGCAATGTTGATGGACTACGATTATCCCGGCAACGTGCGCGAGCTCGAGAACATACTGGAACGTACATTGGCGCTTTGTTTTGATAGCGAGATCGGTAAGGACGAATTGCAGTTACCCCATAAGGCGAACATGGTGCAGGAAACTTCTTTTACCATGACCATGCATTCTTCCGACTTGGGGGTGAATTTACCGTTGCAGGATTATCTCGACAGGCTGGAAAAGGACTCTATCGTCAAGGCATTGAATGAAAACCGGTACAACCGCACCAAAGCGGCTAAAACACTGGGAATTACCGTGCGTTCGTTGCGTTACCGGATGGAACGATTGGGGTTAAATGAGCAGGTATAATAATATTGGATTCGGATCGGCAATAATCATTTGATTGCTGCATCGCTGTTCTGCTGAACATGCCTCAGTTTCGATAAACGAGTGGTTGTTTATTTCTCTCTCATCTGTTTCATTCCTTTGCTCGAGATTTTTCAATCGCGGAGCAAGTCCGAGTTACCGGGGCCCTGCCTGTCATTGCGCGGCAATTGCACCAGCTGATGAAAACAAATGCACACCAATTTTCATCGCAATCGAAGTACTTTGGAAAAAATTCTGAGTGTGGTAATTAGCATACTGAACTATTCCTGAGTAAAAAAGTCGGATATATTGTTGGAATTAATTTTTGTTTGTGGTAGACTGCAATCTGGTTGAGAAAAGTCTTATTTTTCTTGACCTTAAATGTAAAAGGGTTAATGATTCCATTGAGTATGAGTAATGGTTTTTATTAGCGAATAATAATGTTTTTTTGTATAAACGCTTAATCTGGTAATAGGAGAAATTGATATGAATGTAATTGCGAAGTTTTTTTCGCTCAATATGCGACCGGGGCGAGGAGGTAAGATGAGATCTACCGGAATGATTTTCCCGACCTATACAAAAGCTTTCCCAACCTATACTGAACGCATCTTGGAGGAATAAAAATGACTACATTTATTTATGACTGGAGAGTACCCATCAATAAAGTACTCAAATTATCTTCCTTACTATTAGCACTCACTGTGTTAGCTTCTTGCGCACAAATGGGTTCATCAGTGGCTAAACCCACTGGAATTTCAAGTAACGATCATGGCGCTTTAGTGAAATATTACGAAGGCGTTGCCAAAGATGCAAAATTAAGGTTGCAAGAGAACAAAAAAATACTTCAGGAATATGAAGCACATCCTTATTACTTTGGCAGACAAGGTCTGGATGCTCAATCGCATGCTGCAGCAAATGTTCGAGCATACGAGAAAGCGATACGAGAAAGCCTGATATTTGCTGATTTCCATAGAAAAATGGCGATGGAGCAAATCGGGCAAAAAAGTAATCAAACTAAGAAAGTAGAAACAAATCAAGATCGTGGCTTTACGTCGGAGATCTCGGAATACTCAGAGTATTCTGGCAATAAAGGTCTTTGATAAAGCGACGAACAACCACCGAAATTATTCGGTGGTTGGTCTTTAACCCCCCTCTCAGCAAATCCCCAATCCCTTGCAATGTGTTCTTAGTCTCAAAAAGGGAGTGTGAAATCCAATGAAAATAAAATTTGGTCTTTGTTGCCTGCAAACGGTCTGTAAGCAGCAGCGCGGTAAGCATCCACTCTGTCATAACGAATATTAGGACGAATATTCAGCTTCTTTATCGAATCCCAGCGAAGGTTTAAGGTTTTGGCTGCTTTCCAGTTGATGCCGAAAGTTGCGGAATAGTAATCCGCAGGCGTGATAGTCACGCTGTTGATGTCGCCGGCATAACTGACCAGAGCGCCATTGACGAGATTGGAAGCTGCTGCAATGCGGAAAGGCGATGGATTACGGAAACCATCCCGATCGCGGAACCATTCTCCACGCGCGCCAATTGATATATTTTCCGTTAAATCGTAGTACAAGTGCGTAACGACGCCCATCCACTGAACATCCTTCACTTCATTGGAGTACTTTAAATTGTTCAGCAGAATACCGTTTGCAAACCCGTGAACGTGATGTATAACGAACAGAGTCTTGGGATTGATTTTGTGCTGCAGCACGGTATTGTACATTGCCCAGGACGTACTGCTGTGCGAGGATGTCTCTCCGTAAGTGCCGGTAAGATTGAGCGAAGTTGCTGCATCATTGCTCGTCCATGTGATACCGGCAATACCGCTCCAATTGCCGAGCTGTTTGTTCCATCCGCCGTCCCACCCGCCGGTGGCGCTTCCGGTGACGGCGCTACCGGTAACGGTCCAGTTGCTATTGATAATATAAGTGCCTTGTATGCCGGTATGAGTAAAAGGCTCGCCCGCGTTGAAGGAATAGGCGCGGGTGTAGAAAAAGTTATCCGGCGCGGGAACCGTTTCAAAGCCGGTCGGCGAGTAAAAATGTCCGAGCTTCAGGTTAAGGCCGTTTTGACCGATTGGCACATGCACTTCAAGAAAAGCTTGCGGCAGGGCGATGCCATACGTTTTGGTGGAAGCGCAGCATAAATGCAGGTCCCAAGTATTTCTTTTT
>JAFEEV010000024.1 GCA_018240935.1 Pseudomonadota bacterium | reverse complement strand
TTTAGGTTTTTGTGGCGGGCGTTTTTTAATCTCGTAGCGAAAATCTCGGGAGCTTGCCGCCGGACTGGATAGCCTGCAATGGCGATGGGCTATTGCGGGCTATCCAGTTTATGCACTTGACAGTAGATTGTGTAAATTAACAGCAAGTCAGGGATCAATACGCGAAGGTTTACCCTAATGCGATGCGGTTGTTAATCTGTCCCAGCGATTGTTCGACCTGATCGACCAAAATGAGGCATAACTCACCGTCCTGCAAATTGGACAGTGCTGCATCAATTGCAATAGATTCTCCAACTATTTCACTAATTTTTTGCGTGCGTTTGGCATTACCCAAACCTTCGCGCAATAACGTCAACACTTCCCCATCGGCGCGTCCGCGCTGGCATTGATCCTGATACAGCACCACTTCATCAAACGCATCGCCCAGAATTCTTGTCTGCTGACGAATATCTTCATCACGCCGGTCGCCTGCTGCGCTAATGACCACAGAGCGTTTTTTCGATGGAATGTTATCGATCGCGCTAACCAGCGCCTGAATTGCATCCGGATTATGGCCGTAATCCGCAATCAGGGTAGCGTTGCGATAATTGAAAAGATTGAAACGGCCGGGCGCCGTTTGTGTATCGCTGACAAAACTTGACACACCCGCGTGAATCACCCTCCACTCCAAGCCAAGCGCCCAACCGGCGCCAACGGCAGCCATCACATTTTCTATTTGAAAGTTGATACTGCCGTTTTGGGTCAATGGAATTTCATTCAACGGTATGCGGTATTCGCCGGATTCACCTGCGGCGACGATACAACCGTTTTCCACATAAATGACGCGTTTATGTTGTGCGCGGTGCATCGCCAGCACGGGATGATGCTTATCATGCGCAAAGAAAATGACCGAACCCGGGCAATGATCAGCCATACTGGCCACGAGCGGATCAGCCGCATTAAGCACCGCAAAACCGGTTTCGGGTGTCACATTTTGCACAACAATCCGCTTGACCACGGCTAACTCTTCCGCCGTATTGATATAGGCCATACCCAGATGATCGCCCATGCCAATATTGGTCACTACCGCAACATGGCAGCGATCAAATCCCAAACCTTCGCGCAACAGACCGCCGCGCGCCGTTTCTAGAACGGCGGCATCGACATCCGGATGAAACAGGATATTCCTTGCGCTCTTCGGACCACTGCAATCACCGGTATCAATGCATTGCCCGTCGACATAAACGCCATCGGTGCAAGTTACACCAACACGTTTGCGATCATTTTGCAAAATGTTGGCAATTACGCGGGTAGTCGTTGTTTTACCATTGGTGCCGGTAACGGCTATCACCGGAATACGCGCATCTTCTCCTTGAGGAAACATATAATCGATGATGGCTTCCCCCACAGCGCGTCCTTTACCATAGGAAGGTTGCAAATGCATACGCAAACCGGGCGCCGCATTCACTTCAATAATGCCGCCGCCCTGATCTTCCAGGGAGTTCATAACATTATCGCAGACCACATCGATACCGCAGATATCCAGCCCCACCACTTTTGCAGCCGCAATTGCGCGCGCCGCCAGCTCGGGATGCACATCATCGGTTACGTCCGTTGCCGTGCCTCCCGTTGATAAATTGGCATTTTTACGCAATACGACGCGCATGCCTTTCACGGGAACCGACTCGGCTGTCAATCCTTGCGCCGCTAAGTACGCTAAAGAAATTTCGTCCAGATGAATTTTCGTTAACGAAGAAACATGTCCTTCACCCCGCATCGGGTCACGATTGATTTGTTCCACCAGTTCAAAAATACTATGCACACCGTCGCCAATAACTTGCGGAGGGTCGCGCCGTGCTGCGGCAACCAGCTTATTCCCGACGACCAGCAAGCGATAATCATGCCCGGGAATATAACGTTCCACTAAAACGTTATCGCTGATTTCAGCTGCGATCATAAAAGCCGCTTTTACCTGTTCGGCAGTAATCAGGTTGACGGTTACCCCTTTACCTTGATTACTGTCTTGCGGTTTTATCACGACCGGAACGCCGATTTCGCAAGCTGCCGCCCATGCATCTTCGGCGTTCGTCACTTCCCGGCCTTGGGGCACCGGTATGCCCGCTGCATGCAGCAAGGTTTTGGTTAATTCTTTGTCTTGTACAATCGATTCGGCGACAGCGCTGGTCCGGTCACTCTCGGATGCTTGAATACGCCGCTGCTTACTGCCCCAGCCAAATTGCACCAGACTGCCTTCCGTCAAGCGGCGGAACGGAATACCGCGCGCTACCGCTGCTTGGACGATAGACCCCGTACTCGGCCCCAAGCGGATATCTTCATTAAGCTCTCGCAAGCGGCGCAGAGCATCTGTTATGTCAAAAGCGGTATCCTCGATAGCCGAAATACATAAAGCCTGCGCCAGTTCGAAAGCCAGCTGGCCCACTTTCTCCTCGCTGTATCCGACGATGACCCGGTAGGTATCCGCTTCGGGAGTTCGCACCGTACGGCTGAATGTTACCGGGCAACCGGCTTGCACTTGCAGACCGAGCGTGGCAAATTCAAGCACATGGGCTAGCGTAACCGCTTCATGATGACCGGCGGTCTGAAGTAAGGAAATTTCGGGAAAACGCTCACGTAGCCGTGCTTCAAAACCGGAAATCGTATCGATGTCGTTCTCAGGTCCGCTGCAGAAGACGGTAGCTTCAATAGAGGTGTGCTGACTCCATAAATTAGGCCCGCGCAAAGCGCGCATACGTAACACTTTCATAACTTAATCCCTTGAGTTTGTAATCCGGTAGAAAGATTCTGATTTTCAGGTTTGTATTTATCTTGACTAAAACCAAATGTTTCAATTCCAACACGTATAACTTCAGGCTCAATACCTAACGCCCACGCTGCGGCTACTGCCGCCAAAATATTTTCTATCGCTTGAGTGCTTTTCATCCCGCTTTCCGCGGAGATTTCGCGTAAATTGAGCAGTAACAATTCATTCGTACCGGAAGCAAGCACAATTTTGTCATTCCGGATGATGACAGCGCGTTTTCCGTGAGTAGGACCGGTTCCATTGGCCCGATGTTGGGTGATTACGGGCAAATCCGCTTCACTGCTGAAGAAGATGACTTCGCCGTGGCACAATTCGGCCATTTCTACCAGCATGTCATCTTTTGCATTGAGCACCGCAGCACCGGTCGGCAGCTTCACATCTTTTTCCACATCGTCAATCGCTGCGGCTGTCGGCGTCACAATATCGACTTGCGTTCGCAATACGGTATAAACTTGCTTGCGGGTTTCAATGCCATGCCGCCCAAAATGACAAGCAGGATCAACATTTGTAATTACCCCGACCTGGCAGCTGTCATAGGCCAGCCCTTCATTCATCAGCGTATCGAAGCCATTCTCGAAGACAGCGGCTTCAACGGTCGGATTCAGCAATGTGCGATTGGCTGCCGCCCAATTAGCGCTGTTGTTTTTATCGATTTGCCGGTAATCCAGATAAAGTCCGCTGCTGCACGCCAACCCAGTTTGTTTTCCGGAAAGAACCAGCAATCTGGCAACAAGATAAGCCACCGGTGTTTTGCCATAGCTCCCGGAAATGCCGACGATAGGAATGCGGCCATTCTCTTGATCCGGAAACAAGTGATCGACGATTGCTTTTCCAACAGGCCGCGGCGTGCCGACTGCCGGCTTGATATGCATCAGCAAACTTGGTCCCGCATTCACTTCAACAATAGCGCCGTCTTGTTCATTCAACGGGCGTGAAATATCGCTGGTAACCAGATCGATCCCGGCAATGTCCAACCCGATAACGCGCGCCGCAAGGGATGCAATGGACGCGGTACTCGGATGCACTTGATCCGTCACATCGAAGGCGTGATTTCCATTGCGCTGAATCAAAACTTTGATGCCGGCCGGCACGATTGAATCACGTTGGTAGCCTTGGCGGGCAATTTCGATTTGCGCTGCGCTATCCAAGCGGATCAAATTCAACGGATGGTCCTCCGTCAATCCGCGCCGGGGGTCAGAATTGATTTGCGATTCGACCAGTTCCGCAATGGTTGAAACGCCATCCCCCACAACGGACACCGAATCGCCGCGCGTGGCAGCGACAAGACGATCGCCCACAATCAACAAACGATGTTCAGTACCCGGAACATAGCGCTCGACCAATACCTCGCTGCCCTCTTTTAACGCTACGTGAAAAGCCGATTCGATTTCTTCACGCTGGCTCAACTCAATGAAAACGCCGCGTCCATGATTGCCATCACACGGTTTTACAACAACCGGCACGCCGATTTCGTTCGCCGCTTCCGAAGCAGCTTCAGCGCTCTCCACCACACGCCCTTCCGGAACCGGAACACCGCAAGATTGCAGCAGTGATTTCGTTAAATCCTTATCGCGGGAAATACTCTCGGCTACTGCCGGGGTGCGATCGGTTTCTGCGGTCCATATGTGGCGGCACCGTGCGCCATGCCCCAGTTGTACAAGATTTCCTTTTGTGATCAGACGAATGGCCGGAATATTACGAGCAACAGCCGCGTCTACAATGCAAGCAGTAGAAGGTCCGAGCCACAGCGAATCGACGAGATCACGGATACGCTCAATAGCGCCATCGACATCGTAATACGGATTGCGCGCTTGCTGAAAATTCATTGCAGCCAAGACCAGCTCACGCGCCGAATACATAGCCGCTTTGGTAATTTCCGCATGCCATGCGCTTAATGCGACTTTATAAACACCGCGCACCGATGTTTCGCGCGCCCGGCCAAAACCGCCGCGCATGCCGGCCAGATTTTGAAGTTCCAGCGTGACATGCTCAAGAATATGGCACGGCCAAGTACCGTCCTTGACACGGCGTAAAAAACCGCCGCGTTCTTCATAGCTGCAACGGTGTTCTATCAGGGACGGCAGCCATTCCGATAACCGTTCATAAAAACCCGGAATCTTATCGGATGGAAAGTCTTCCAGCTCGCCGATATCGACGGTTGCTTCCAAAGCAGGGTAATAAGTCCACATATTGGGACCATTCAGGTGCTTGATTTCAAGAAATTTAATATCTTTAGAACTATTGCAGCCTAAATTTAAGGAGTCAGACATAGCATTTGAATCAGAACGAAGAGATGCTATTAACGCTAGTCCAATTAATAGGTTTACAAAAAACAAAACAATTTTCAGTTACATCATTCTGTCATTCCTGGAAAAACCGCCGCACCTTTTGCATTATCCATTAAATATCAAAAATATATTTAAGCATTCAGATAATCTGAAATTTAATATCGAGCACAAAATTATCAATATCCTTTAATTGAAAGGCTCTTCCTGTTGACAAAAATTTGCTTCGACTCAGAATATATGATTGTTTATTTAATGCTTTTACCATTACTTACTACAGGTGATTCTTGGAAGATATGCCGCTATACATCATGCTAATCGCATTGGTGTTTTTACTCGTTTTATCAGGCTTTTTCTCCCTATCCGAAACCAGCATGATGGCGATCAACCGCTATCGTTTGCGGCATCTTGCCAAGCAAGGTCATCGCGGCGCCCGGTTGACCATAAAACTGCTCGACAAGACTGACCGGTTATTAGGCGTCATTCTTCTCGGCAACAATTTATTGAACACGGCATCAGCAACCTTGGTCGCCATTATTGTCGGCACTCTTTTCGCTCATGACGACTTTGCGTTATTGATGGGGACGATCGCCGTGACTTTCGCCATTCTGGTATTCAGCGAAATTACCCCAAAAGTCATTGCCGCCGCTTATCCTGAACGGATTGCTTTAGCTTCGAGCTATGTCCTGACACCGCTGTTGATTATTTTCTATCCTGTTGTATGGTTTGTTAATTTATTTGTCAGCGGATTGCTGATCCTGTTCCGGCTCAAGCCTCAAAAGGGCGAACTCGAGCAAAAAATCAGCACGGAAGAACTGAAAACTTTGGTGCTGGAAGGCGGGCATTTTATCCAGAACAAGCATCAGAGCATGCTACTGAACTTGTTTGATCTTGAAACCATCACCGTAGACGATGTCATCGTGCCGCGCAGTCAGATCGAGGCGATTGACCTGAATGCGGATGATGACGTCATTCATTCGCAATTGCTGACGTGCCATCACACCCGTTTACCGGTTTACCGCGAGCGCATGGATAATATTGTCGGTATCGTGCATGTGCGGAAGGTATTGAATCAGATGCAAGGAGGAAAAATAACCGCCGCCACGCTGGAAAAAGTCATGCGCGAACCTTATTTCATCCCTTCCGGAACATCGTTGTTTTCGCAACTGCAATTATTCCAGGAAAACCAGAGAAGAATCGGCCTGGTCGTTGACGAATATGGCGAATGGCTGGGATTGATTACGCTGGACGACATTATCGAAGAGATTATCGGCGAATTCACTACGCACGCACCGACCCTGACCAGTATTTTTCAGAAGCAGGAAGACGGCAGCATCATTGTCGAAGGAAGCACTTTGTTACGCGAGTTGAACCGCAAGCTGGGTATGCAATTCCCGCTGGATGGACCGAAAACCTTGAATGGCCTGATCCTGGAATTTTTTGAGGATATTCCGGAAGCAGGGACGAGCCTTAACATTGCCGGTTATCCGATCGAAGTGATTCAAACCAAAAACAGGATTGTAAAAACTGTTAAAATCTTCCCCCTTGCAGTTGAAACAGCGGCGAAGTATCCCGGCTGGGCGAATGAATAAAGCAAAGCCGATACCCGCAGCCAATTCTTACCAAGACCGCGATCCAAGTTGGACGGAAATACTAAAAGCGGTTATCCTGTCGCCCGGCAAGTACCGGAAGATAATTTCCCATCAACGCGCCCATAGCTCAGCTGGATAGAGTACCGCCCTCCGAAGGCGGGGGTCGCACGTTCGAATCGTGTTGGGCGCGCCAATCCATCAGGAATCCATTGTTTAAAAACATTCATTGCAAATTAGGCTTGATTTATAAGACAACCGGTCGTATTATTTCTGCATGTCAAAATTAAGTAAAAAAGAATTTAATCGAGAAGGTCTGCTGAACCAAGGCGTTGTTTTTTTTATGAACCAAGGCTATCACGGTACCGGCTTACAGGAGATTCTCGATGCGGTTAATGTCCCCAAAGGTTCTTTTTATAACTACTTCAACAGCAAAGAAGAATTTGGCGCGGCGGTCATCCAGCATTATATCGAGCCGTTCATTGCGCGGTTATCCGCGCATCTCCAGCAATCCGGTTCCGATGCGCTGGGGGCCATCCGGCGCTATTTTGCCGAGCTGATTGTGGAACTTGAGGAAAACCAATTTAAAGGCGGTTGTTTGCTGGGCAGCCTCATGGGAGAAATTGGCAGCACCAGCGATGTATGTCAGCAATCCCTGCAATCGGCCATCGCACGATATCGGGATTTATTGCAATCCGGCTTGGCCCAGGCGCAGCAACAAGGATCGGTCAGAACGGACAAAACGCCTGAAGAAATGGCTGATTTATTGATTAATGCCTGGCAAGGCGCGTTGTTGCGGATGCAAATAGAAAAATCGTCCGCGCCAGTTAAGCAATGCTGTCACGATTTACTGGATGATTTTTTTATACCGTAATTATTTTTTTAGTATTTAAAAATACGACCGGTCGTTTTTAATAAAAATTAATCAATGTTTTCTTAAAGGAGAAAGATATGCCCAAATACATGATTGAACGTGAAATACCCGGAGCAGGTTCGTTCACGCCCCAAGACCTGCAAGCCATTTCGCAAAAATCCTGCACCATTCTCAACAGCATGGGGTCACATATTCAATGGCTGGAAAGCTATGTGACCGATGATAAAGTGTATTGCCTTTATCTTGCGCCGGACGAGGCCGCTATTCGCATGCACGCGGAACAAGGCGGATTCCCTGTCACTCGTGTTGCGCAAGTCCGTTCCGTGATCGATCCCGCGACGGCGGAATAGCCTCGAGAAATTTTCTGTTAACCTGATCATCAACATTTTTATGGAGGCAGCTATGCATCCCCGAATTATTGTTTCTCCCTTTTTGATGGTGCTGCTGGCCGTTGCAAGCCCTGCCGCATCCTGGGCTACGGCTGAAAAAGAAAGCGGCCAATCGCAAATCCTGGCATCCGGCGCGGCGCAACAATTTGATTCAAAGCAACAATCCACTCTCCGGTTACAAAACCTCGGCAAGCACGCATTCCCTGTCAGTACAAACAATCCATTGGCGCAGCAATACATCAATCAAGGACTCAATCTCGCGTATGGATTCAATCATGCCGAGGCGCGCCAGGCATTCCGCGAAGCGGCCCGGCTGGATCCCGGGCTTGCGATGGCGTATTGGGGACAAGCACTGGTGCTCGGCCCGAATATTAACGCCATGATGGAGCCGAACGAAGAACCCCAGGCGCTGGAGATCATGCAACAGGCAAAATCCTTGATGGCGCGAGCTTCCGATAAGGAGCAGGCGCTCATCAGCGCCCTTGCAAAACGCTATTCCGGTAAAGCCGAGCATAGAACCGCCAATGACCAAGCCTACGCCGCGGCAATGCGTGAAGTGCACCGGCGCTTTCCGGATGATCCGGACATTGCGATGCTGTACGTCGAATCGATGATGGATCTGCGGCCGTGGGGTTATTGGATGCTGGACGGCGCCCCTTACGAAGGCACTGCCGAAATTGTCGCGCTGACGGAAGATGTATTGCGGCGCTACCCGGAGCACCCTGGCGCCTTGCACATGCATATTCACTTAATAGAGCCGACATCGACGCCGGAGCGCGCCGAGAAATCGGCCGATACGCTGCTTCAATTAATGCCGGAAGCAGGCCATATGATTCATATGGCATCGCATATTTATCAACGCGTCGGCCGCTATGCCGATTCGATCAAGAGCAATCAAATGGCTATCGCGGCGGACGAGTCTTATATCGCGCAAGATCATGCCCACGGCTTATATCCGATGGTTTACTACCCGCACAATATTCACTTTCTCTGGTTCGCGGCGACGTCGGATGGACAAAGCAAACTTGCCATCGAATCGGCCAAAGAAACCGCCCGGAAAATCGATGATGGCGTGCTAAAAGCCATTCCGCTGACGGCGGTTTTCCGCGTGACGCCGTATTGGGCGTTAGCAAGATTCGGGCAGTGGCAGGAAATCCTTGACCTCGCTCCGCCGCCATCGATCAATGCCTTTTTAACCGGCGGCTGGCATTATGTGCGCGGCCTCGCGCTGGTGGCCACGAAACAGTTGCCACAAGCCGAACAGGAACTCGCGGCGCTGCGCAAAATCATGGATGATCCGCGGTTGGACCATCCCTTGTTGTCGAAAAACACCTCGAGCACGGTGCTGCGCATCGCTCCGGAAGTGCTGGCGGGCGAAATCGCTGCCGCCCGAGGGCAATTCGATCAGGCCGTTGCGTATCTTGAAAAAGCCGTCCGGCTGGAAGATGCCCTGATCTATACCGAACCGGCCGAATTTCATCAGCCGCCGCGGCTATCGCTCGGCGCTATCTTGCTGGAATCAGGCCGCCCGGAAGAAGCAGAAACAGTTTTCTGGGAAGATCTGCGCCGCAATCGCAATAATGGCTGGGCGCTTTACGGCTTAATGCAGGCCATGCGCGCGCAAAACAAGGATGATCAAGCGGCTCTGATCGAAGCGCGTTTCAAAAAAGCCTGGGAACGCGCCGACGTGACGCTGACCGCACCCCGGTTCGGGCGCCAATCCAAGTAATCGGCGCCAAACCGCCATGCGGACGGATTCTTGGCGCCGGGTAATGCTAAACTACGCGTTTTGTCGGTTTGCGCAACCTGGAAATTTAAATTGTTTACCGGAATCATAGAAGCCACAGGCGTCATCGCCAGTATCCAGCCTTGCACCGAAATAGGTCGTGGCGGTTTGTCATTGACCGTTTCCACGCAGCAGCTGGATCTGAGCGATGTCGCGTTGGGCGATAGCATTGCTGTGAATGGTGTGTGTCTGACGGTAACCGCTTTGACGCACGATTCGTTTGCGGCCGATGTTTCCGGGGAAACACTGAATTGCACCGTTGGACTGGACCAGCCAGCTGCGTGCGTCAATCTGGAAAAGGCCATGCGTTTGTCCGACCGGCTCGGCGGACATTTGGTCAGCGGTCATGTGGATGCCGTTGGAAGTGTGATCAAATTGACTGCTGTTGGCGAAAGCCATGAATTGATCATTCAAGCGCCGGAATCCATCCTGCGGTTTTTAGCGCAGAAAGGCTCGATAACCGTCAATGGCGTCAGTCTGACGATCAATCGGATCGAAGATCATACGTTCTCCGTCAATCTCATTCCGCACACCATGGCAATGACGAACTTGAAAGAACTCACCCCGGGCATGCGGGTCAACCTGGAAACTGATATGCTGGCCCGCTATGTGGCAAGATTACTGAACGTTTAAGGTTAGCCGGAGCAAACACACATGAGTATCAACGCGATCCAAGACATTATTGCCGATCTTAAAGCGGGCAAAATGGTTATCCTGGTCGATGAAGAAGACCGTGAGAACGAAGGCGATCTGGTTCTGGCGGCCGATTTCGTCACGCCGGAAGCGATCAACTTCATGGCGACGCATGGACGCGGGTTGATTTGTTTGACCTTGACCGAAGAGCGCTGCCATCAGCTGGATTTGCCCTTGATGGTTTCCGCCAACCGCGCCCCGCTCGGCACCAATTTCACGTTATCGATTGAAGCCGCCAGCGGCGTCACGACCGGCATTTCCGCCGCCGATCGCGCACGCACGGTACAAGTTGCCGTCAAGGCCGATGCCAAACCGCAAGACATCGTGCAGCCGGGGCATATTTTCCCGCTGATGGCGCAGAAAGGCGGTGTATTGGTGCGCGCCGGACACACCGAAGCCGGTTGTGATTTGGCCAGAATGGCCGGTTTGACAGCGGCCTCGGTAATTTGCGAAATTTTGAAAGAAGATGGCAGCATGGCGCGCTTGCCGGATCTGATGGCATTCGCGCAAAAGCATCGGCTCAAAATCGGCGCTATCGCGGATTTGATTCAATACCGCAGCCAAACCGAAAGCCTGGTTACCCGCGTGGCGGAGCGCGCCATCCAAACTGTGCATGGCGAATTTCTGCTGACAGCGTATCGCGACGAAATTGCCAATACCGCACACCTGGCCTTGGTCAAAGGTGAAATCAATCCGGCCACGGAGACGCTGGTGCGCGTGCATGAGCCGTTGTCAGCCGTTGATCTGCTCGATATTCATGATCATACGCATTCCTGGAGTATTCATGACGCCATGAAACTGATTGCCGAAGCCGGGCGGGGCGTTATCGTGCTGTTGCACCGCAAAGAAAGCCCGGTAAAACTGATTGAGCGGGTACAATCCAAGGAAGCGCATGTTGCCGTCCAACTCAAACCGGATTTACGCGACCATGGCATAGGCGCGCAAATATTGAAGGATCTTAACGTCGGAAAAATGCGCTTGATGGCGGCGCCCAGAAAAATGCCCAGCGTGACGGGGTTCGGTTTGGAAGTTACCGGATACGTGGAAGCGCCAAAGGAAACGCTGATTAATCCGGCGAACGGGATGAAGCGATAGGCGCACGGAACGCAGCGACCAAGACGTATCAAAACAAGATAGGCGAGAGAGTGAGTAGCGCGCAACGAAGCGATTCGCTCGTGCAGTCAATTAATCAGCGTTTCCCTAAGCTATAATTCACACTCTGACCGCTTGAGAAATAAGCGCCATTGATTAATAGACAACAGGAATCAGATATGCCGTACTATGACGATATACTTGAATTTGGGCCGAATTTGGATGGATCCGATCTGCGCATCGGCATTGTCATGAGCCGTTTTAATATCGGTGTCGGCGAAGGTCTGCTCGGCGCCTGCACCGCAGAACTAAAAAAGAATGGCGTGCTGGATTCCAATATCCTGATCGCCACGGTGCCCGGCGCCCTGGAAATTCCATTGACGCTGAAGCGAATGGCCATGTCCGATCAATTCGACGCCCTGATTGCCTTAGGCGCGGTGATTCGCGGCGATACCTATCATTTTGAAGTAGTCGCCAACGAATCGGCTCGCGGCTTGGTCACGGTGCAATTGGAAGCGGAAATTCCCATCGCCAACGGCATATTGACCACCGATGACGAAGATCAGGCGATTGCCCGGATGAGCACCAAAGGCATGGAGTCCGCGCAGGTTGCACTGGAAATGGCCAATTTGCATATCAAAATAGATGAAATTGATTTATGAGCAGCACAGTGACTGAAATTGATTCAACCAGCGGTAACCCAACGGAAAAATACAAAAGCCGCCGCCGTATAGCGCGTGAATTTGCCTTGCAAGGCATTTACCAATGGCAAGTAGCCGGCGGTTCGGCAGGCTTCATCGAGCAACAACTGCGCGAATCCGATGGATTCAAACATGTCGACGACAAGCATTTTGTTCATGTGCTGCACGGTGTGCTGCAGCATGCGGAAGAATTGGAGAAAATCATCCTGCCGCATTTGGATCGCGCCTTAACCGAGTTAAGTCCGGTCGAGTCGGCAATACTGTTATTGAGCACGTTTGAGCTGATTCATAACCCAGAAATCCCTTATCGCGCCATCATCAACGAAGCGATTGAACTGGCCAGAACCTACGGCGGCAGCGACGGTTACAAGTATGTCAACGGCGTGCTGGATAAGCTGGCCGTTCAGCTTCGTCCCGTTGAAGCAGCCATGCCAAGAACGGTAAAACATCGGCCGTAAAACCACAGCCGCATGGCCTCGGAATTCGACATCATCCGCGACTATTTCACGCGGCCCGTGAGCGATGCACGGCTTGGAATCGGCGATGATGCGGCGCTCATAGCGGTCAAAAGCGGAACCGAACTGGCCGTATCAACCGACACATTGGTCAGCGGCCGGCATTTTTTTGCCGATGCCGATCCTTACAAGCTCGGCTACAAATCCCTGGCGGTCAATCTATCCGACATGGCGGCGATGGGCGCCAAGCCGCGCTGGGCCTTACTGGCATTAACGCTGCCGGAAGCATTGGCAAACCCGGATTCAACCTGGCTGACGGAATTCAGCAACGGTTTTTTCGCTCTCGCCGGCCGGTATCATGTCGAATTGATCGGCGGCGACACCACTGCCGGACCGCTGAACATCGGCGTGCAGATCATCGGCGAAGTTCCGGCCGGTCAGGCTTTACGCCGCAGTGGCGCGCAACCGGACGACGATATTTGGGTTTCCGGTAAGTTGGGCAATGCCGCTTTGGCGTTGAACCATGAATTACGCAAGATAACACTGGCGCCCGAAGAAATTGCGCAGTGCCTGCCGGCATTATTAACGCCGGCAGCCCGGGTGGAATTAGGACAGCGTCTGACCGGCCTGGCGCATAGCGCTATCGACATATCCGATGGATTGGTGGCGGATTTGGGGCATGTGCTTGCCGCTTCGGAAAAAGCCGCCAGCATCAATATCACGGACATACCCTGTTCTGCGGTATTAAAAAAATATTCACGGCAAAAAATCGCCACCGCTTGCCTGCTGGCGGGCGGTGACGATTACGAGTTATGCTTCACGGCAGCGCAAGCCAATCGCCGTGAAATTGAAGCGCTTTCCGCCGAATTGGCCGTTCCGCTGACCCGCATCGGCAAAATTCATCCGGGGGCGGGATTGATCGTGAAAGACGCGCAAGGACATGCAATGACATTGGAAATCACAGGCTATGACCACTTCAACCCCTGAAACACATCATTCGACGGAAGACACTGGCGCGCCGCAATTCCGGCCGGATATTTATTTTGTCTACAGTCATGCAGCTTCTCTCATTGCCTTTTCCGGCGGAGCGGGGCTCAGCCGGATAGCGCCGGGTACGGTGGGCACATTGGTTGCGTTTCCGTTATTCTGGTGGCTCAATCATTATCTGAGCCCGGTTTATTTTCTCTTGCTGATCGACATCATGTTCATCGCCGGCATTTGGGCCTGCGGCCTATGTGGCAAGGCGCTGGGCGATCCCGATCACGGCGGCATGGTCTGGGATGAAACCGTGGCATTTTTACTGGTGCTGTACTTCACCCCGGACGAGTGGACATGGCAGCTCGCGGCGTTCATTCTGTTCCGCTTCTTCGATATCGTCAAACCGCAGCCGATACGCTATTACGATAACCGCCTGACCGGCGGGTTCGGCGTCATGTTTGACGATATGGTGGCAGCCTTCTTTACGCTGCTTTGCTTGGCGGGATGGAAGGCCTGGGTTTTATCCGAAACCTATTTCTAGGGAAGCTCTGAAAAACTACTGCACTCGATCATACTGTGTTGAAATCAGACTCAGAATGCTCATTTACATCTTGTAAATTGCGCTTTTTCATCTGATTTCGCCTTGCCTCACCGTCGCTCGCTACTTTTTTCAAGGCTCCATTTACTTTTCCGCTCCCGACATCAAAAACTTGACGAGTAAAGCAAAAACGAACGGAACCGTGCTCAGTGCGGTGACCATATAATGTTCAGCGGTAAACTGATCACCTTCATCCATAATGATGTAGCCGAAAAATATCGTGACCGGGGTAATGATCGATAGCGCAATAACTAAGTTGAATAACCCTTTCATTTTTTATATCCTTCTAATAAATTTTTCAAAGTATATGCAGGTTGGCGCGACTTGCCCAGCCCGCCGAAGTTAAAAATCATATCTGTCCAATCAATCCTTAAGCAAGGTAAAATTAGCCATTTGGTATCAACTGATAACCCGGATGGAAGCAGTACTGATCATCTCCAATTTTCCTGACGAAAAGTCGGCGATGCAATTGGCGCAAGCTTTAATTCGTCAGCGGCTGGCTGCGTGTGTCAATTTGTTGAGTCCGTGCACTTCAGTCTATCGCTGGCAAGGCGAAATTGAATCGGCTGAGGAAATTCCGGTTTTGATCAAAACCCAACGGCACCACTATGACCGGGTTGAACAGTTGATCAAGATCATGCATCCTTATGAACTTCCTGAAGTGATTATGGTTCCTATAACCGGCGGACTGCCTGCTTATTTGCTGTGGCTCGCCGCTGAAACACCGTT
>JAFEEV010000249.1 GCA_018240935.1 Pseudomonadota bacterium | reverse complement strand
CGAATTCATGGTATGCACCACCTGGCCGACCACCGCTCCTCCCTTCACCGCAACTTCCGAGGCGCCCGCGGCCAGTTGATTAGCCTGGCGCGCGTTGTCCGCATTTTGTTTGACGGTCGAGGTCAGCTCTTCCATAGAACTTGCCGTTTCTTCCAGACTGGACGCCTGCTCTTCAGTACGATGGCTTAAATCCGAGCTGCCCGATGCGATTTCACCGGCCGCAGTCCTGATCTGATTGGCATCCAGCCGCACTTTCCCGACCAAATCGACCAAGTTATCGTTCATTGCTTTCAGCGCATTGATCAAACGTCCGAATCCATTTACCGTTGAACGCGGCTCGATCCGGGTGGACAAATCACCGGCAGCAACCGCATTGGCAATGGCGATCGCTTCGTGCAGCGGGTTCACAATGCCGCGCAGCAGAATGTACCCGAGCACACATGCAAACAGCACACCCACGCTAATGGTAACAACCATGATCATGAAAATGGAGTTGTAATTGCTTACCGCGCCGCCGTACTCATCGGCAGCGACTTTGCCTTGCAAAGTAATCATGCTGTAGATTGTTTCATGCAAGCGGTAAAACAGCGGCTCGGCTTCTTCTTTAAGGCTTTTTGCCGCGCCGTCGAAATCCCCGGCCATTGCCATCCCGAATACTTTATTGACTGACGCTACATAGGCGGCATGCAATCGCAATTTTTCCTTGGCAAGCAGCGCTTCCTCGGCAGCCAATTCGGTTAACATGAATCTTGCCCAAATTTCTTCAGCACGTTTAATCGTTTGCGAAGTTTCTTCCAATTTCTCTTTCGCAAACTCCATGCTTTTTGTGGTTACCACAATGGTTGCGTTCTTACGCACAATTTCCCATATATCGTTAATCGTCGCCAGGTCGACGGCAGGTACTGTGCGGTCTTGATAGACCGTTCTTAATCCTTCATTCGATTGCTTTATCCCATGCAAACCCAGCGCGCCGATAGCAATCAGCAATACCGACAGAAGGCCGATTACGATAATCAGCTCAGTTTTCACTGTCATATCCTTAAACATCAGAATCTCCTAAGTAATTTCTCTTAAAAATATCCCCCTATTATTTTTTATTTTTATTTGCGATATATATCAATCGCAAAACAATTTACGGATTAAACTAAAAGTTATTTTGTCGGGACGTTCTTATTTATTTGTCGCAAACAACTTATCATTCTGTAGGATTATTCTTTATTCAATGAATTGAACTATTTTCCCTTCCCTTCTCATTCTTCTGTCATAAGAATCAGCATCCTAAAAACACCGAAAAATTAAACATTGTGCGTACTTTCAGAATCTTAGGAATGGCAATTCGTCATGCCACTTGACTTGACCGATGGACGCGGCCATAAAACGCAGGTGAGACTCTTGCAAGAAGCGGCTACTGCGCCGCGCAGATAAATCCCGGCGCACGATCTGACGCCAAACACCGGTAATATTTCGTTACAAAATGTGTAGTATTGTCACCCAATAAAAAACGACAGTAACGACTCTACAAAAGACAAAAGGAACAAAGCGATGATCGAATTGATGGGATGGATTTGTTTGGTGATTTCTCTCGTATTAATGCTTTATCACCATTATATGTACACAAACTATGACGAAGCCTATAACTTCATGAAAAGAAAGTATGGACAGAGGCTTGCGAAAATTAAGCTTCCGTCCAGGGATGATCACTTCAACTACGGACAGAAATTTTCATACTACACGGCCGGTTTCGCTGCCCTCCTGATCATTCTTAATTTACTTCATGGTGAATGAATAATGGCATCTCTTGATCGCATGACTATAACCAGCCGGTCAGCGATCGGAAAAATTAAATTTACCGGGTTGTAAATTGACGCATCTCTTCCAGTGCATCGGTGACATGCTCGCTCGCAATATCGGCATGCCCCGCTTTAGCGTGATTAATGGCCTCCACTAAGTGCCGGATTGATTCTGTTATGTGCACCCTGCCTTCGCTGTTTTCATTCTCGATCGCTTCCGCTTCCACCTTTTTGACATACTCCAAGCTTGCCTCGGCATGCTTATGGATATGCTCCGCGTGTGCTTTATGGGTTTTGGCCATTTCCGCATGTTTTATTGCTTCCGCCATGAAGGCAATTGCTTTTCCCGGTTCAGTATTTCCTGAATTGCCCGCTGCGCTAATTTCGCCGATCAGAAAAAGCGCCAGTAGCGCAGCAATCAAAATGGACGGTAAATTTTTCATGATATCGATGCCTCGCTTTTCACTGATAAAAAATACTTCACTTTTAAGCAATATATGCGGAGATAGCTAGGAAAGCTCTGAAAAACTACTGCGCTCGATCATGCTGTGTTGAAATCAGACTCAAAATGCTCATTTACATCTTGTAAACTGTGCTTTTTCATCTGATTTCGCCTTGCCTCACCGTCGCTCGCTACCTTTTTCAGAGCTTTCCTAGGGAAACGCTGATTATTTCTTGAGCGCGGCCAGTTGCTCTTTCAGCGATTTAATTTCCTCTTCCGCCCGGATTTGCGGTGTGATGTCAAACTGCACCCCGAGGAAATAAAGCACATTGCCATGCGAATCGAAGAGCGGCGATACCAGTAAATGGTTGTAAAACAACTCACCGTTTTTGCGGAAATTTCTCAAAACCACTTCAACCGGTTTCTTGTTCTTGATCGCATCTTGCAGTTGCTTGACACCGGCTTGATCATGTTCATTTCCTTGTAAAAAACGGCAATTCCTGCCTACCGTTTCCGCCAATGTATACCCGGTTATTTCCTCAAACGCCTTATTGACATAAACCAACGGCAGATCCTCTTGATCGGGATCCGCCAGTGTTATGCCGTTTACGCATGAATCAAGAATCTTGGACAGTACTTGTGGAATCAATCCGGGGTCTTTTTCAACGATAAAATCCATGATCTTCTCTCCAGGTTAATCAACGATTGGTTGATGCTTGAATTGGCCGGTTATTTGTAATCAACCCGATCCGCTTCAATCAGTTTCTTGATATTTCTCACCGTTCTTTCAGTACCGTCTTGCACCGCGATGCGCACGAGTTTCTCGAATGGCCGCACATGCATATCCAGGCTCAACAATTCAAAAACAAACGTCACCCGGCTATCCGCGACATTGATCGCCTCAATCACATAGTCACAGCGGTATGGATTGGAAACGCCCTCAAAGCAAATGCGCGCGCCTTCCTCAAAAATTTTTACCTTGAACGTCGATTCTGAGCGGTTTCCCTGATCGATACGGACTTGGCGGCATACCGTTCCGAGTTTTACCGGGCCATCAGTGAGTTTTTCCAATTCTTTGACTTCAGGCGACCAGCGCGGGTAGTTGATCAGCAGATCGTGGGCGATAAAATCAAAAATCTTGTCACTGGGGCTTTGAATGATTACGCTGGCCTTGCCGACTACCGGGTTATCTTTGAACAAACCAAGCATTTAATGCCTCCTGCACAGTGTTTGCTAAACCAAATAAGTATCGATACCTGCCAATAATAAATCATATTGCGCTTCAACGATTTCTTTAATTGCCAAAGCCGGCATACCGGTAATCAAATTGCCCTCCGCCACCAGCCAGCCCACGGCATCCGATGCGCCGAGACTGACCACATAGCCTAATTCGTGATGCAGATAAGGCTCGAGCAAGCCGGGAAATCCCGCGTGCCGCAATACATTGCGCGCCACCAATTTACCTTTCCGCACAGCCGATTGCGCCGTCAACGTATTCGATCCTAACGATTGATAATACGAACAATCGCCGGCCACGAAAATATTAGGTAGTGGTTTTTGATCGGCCAGCACCTGTCCGAAGGCATTCGCGGTAAACATACTCTGCTGCTTCTTGCCTAAAAACAACAGCGATAAATCCGAAGGCAATTCGAACCGCTGCCCGGTAACTTTCTGCGCCAGCACGATTTTACCAACCTGCTGCTCACAGTAATAAGTTTCCGGATAAAACGCAATATTCAGATCGTGCATGCGGGATTCCACGTACTTCGCAAAACCGCCAGGAAACTGTTCCAGCACATGTTCGCCGGCGTGAATCAAGCGCAGCTCCGCTTTACTCCTGATACGGTCAAGATACCGCTTAATCTCGAACAAAAACTGGATACCCGTTGCGCCGCCGCCAACGACGGAAATCACCGGTTGCGGTGCATCACTGCGGCGAAGAAACGCAGTTAACAGCTCCGCGCCGCCGGTCACTGTAAAATCATGCAGATTCAGCAAGTTTCCGGCTTCATTATGACCCGTTTCCTGGCTCTGACAACCGGTTGCGATGATCAGATAATCAAAATCGATAGCTTCACCGTTTATAACCAATTGCCGCTTGGCCTGATAATCTTGCAGCGCATCGGCGTCGAAGCGTAACGATGCCGGGATGTGGCGGCACCCATAGCGGTTTTCGATATCCGTAAAAGGGATCAGCAAGTCGGTTAAGGGGTAGCGGAATGTTTCGTGCAAGTGCGTGATTTTCAAATGCTGCGTTTGCGGATCAACCAGCGTGATTTCCGTATCCGGAGCAAATTGCAGCAGATTGGTCAATGCGGCAAGACCGGCGTATCCGCCGCCGGCGATCACCACTTTCAATCGTTTTTGTCTTGTAATATGGAACGGCAAAAAAGCCACGCTAACCCCTTACCTGATATCTTTGAGCAACTTAAATCATCCGCACCGGCACATTCACGGCGGCATGCTGCCAGCCGGTTCTGCGATATGACAGCCTAGCATAATTACCGCTTTCATGGTTTTTTATCACATCCCTGCGGAATCCGGTCCACGCGCCAATTGGGTATTGCCCAGCGCCAGAATGACGAAATATCACCGTCCAGAATCTCTCCAGGCGGCTCCTGGCCTAGAAAACGCAATGCCGCAACCAATTCACGCAAGGCATTGGCCGTATCGATTGGAGCGGCATGAGTTTGCTTGCTGAGTTTTTCACCGGCGGCATTGGTTACCACGGGCAAGTGCATGTAATGCGGTGTTGCATGCCCCAGCAACCACTGCAAATATACTTGCCGCGGTGTGGAATCGAGCAGATCGGCACCGCGCACGACATGCGTGATATTTTGCGCCGCATCGTCAACCACAACCGCCAGTTGATACGCATAAATCCCATCGGCGCGGCGCAACACGAAATCGCCGACGTCGCGGCGCAGATTTTGCGCATAAAGTCCTTGCAGAATATCCCGGAATTGGATCAATTCATCGGGCGTTTGAATGCGAAGCGCATGTGCATTCTTGGTCGAAGCGGGTTTGTTCAGACAGGTTCCCGGATAAATAAAACCGTACAAACCGGTGATGCTGGAATCCGCAATTTCTTTTCGTGAACAGGCACAGGGATAAAGCAACCCTTGTTGATTCAGAATCTCCAAAGCTTCCTGATAGATTTTGCTGCGGCGGCTTT
>JAFEEV010000248.1 GCA_018240935.1 Pseudomonadota bacterium | reverse complement strand
GCTGCGGCACGGCCAGAGCATCTGGAACCGGGAAAAGCGATTTACCGGCTGGAGCGATATTCCGTTGAGCCCCGAAGGCGAGCGGGAAGCGCAACAAGCCGGATATTTATTGAAGCAGGCGGGATTCACATTCGATATGTGCTTTACCTCGACATTACAGCGCGCCAAATCGACAGCGCGCATAGTATTGTCTACGATGCAACTGAATATCCCGGTTTACGACAGCTGGTATTTGAACGAACGCCATTACGGCGCGCTGGAAGGCATGGAGCGCTGGGAAGCGATCAAAAAATTCGGCGTCTGGCCTATTCTGGGTTGCCAGATCAAATTCGATGCAACGCCGCCATTCCTGAATCCGCAAGACCCCCGTTTTCCCGGCAATCAACCCGGTTACGCCGCTATCGATAAAAATGAAATTCCCCTGGGAGAAAGCTTGCAGCACACACTGACACGCATCCAACCTTACTGGGAAAAAACGATCCGGCCGGAAATTCAGCAAGGAAAACGGCTGCTCATCGTTTCCCATCGCAATTCCTTGCGCGTATTCACCATGCTGTTGGATCAGCTGCCGTCCGTGAACATCATGAAATCAAGGCTTGCCACCGCACGCCCTTTGGTTTACGAACTCGACCGGCACTGCAAGACAATACGCCATTATTACGTGGATTAAGCAGCGCAACCGGTCATGCCGACCATTTACAGCTTCCCGCCCATCGCCGGCAATCAGGCGAAAATTCTGATCCTCGGCAGCATGCCGGGACAAGCATCGCTGGCGGCCAAGCAATATTATGCGCACCGGCGCAATGCTTTCTGGCCGATCATCACGCAGTGGCTGCACATCGATGCGCACGCATCGTACGAAGAAAAAGTCAGCGCGCTGCAATCATCGCCCATTGCGCTGTGGGACGTGCTCAAATCCTGCAAACGCGTTGGCAGCCTGGATTCCATGATCGAAACCGGTACACAGACCGGCAACGACTTCTCGTCCTTTTTTTCCACCCACCGGAAAATCACCCACGTGTTTTTTAACGGCGGAACCGCGGAGGCGAGCTTTAAACGTTATGTATTACCCGGCAGCGGCTTCGGTGATTTAACATTCGCACGCTTGCCTTCCACCAGTCCCGCCAATGCGCGCTTGTCATTTGACGACAAATGCCGGACCTGGCATGAAATGCTCCACTCCGCTGTGAAATCCTGACAGCTCACGCAAAAATGCGACGAACCCTTGACGGCAAAGCAGGGGTGCGATTTACTTACGCGCACATAGTGCAATTATGATTAATCGATACCCAACCGAAAGGAATTTACACGATGAAAAAGATCATTATTATTGTCCTTGTTATATTTGTCGCCGGATACATCAGCCTGATGGTGCAATATTTTTAAAAAATAATTTCCAAATTATTGCTTGCGCTTCGCCGCATACAATAACCGGGAAAACGTCCGTGGTCTTTCTTGAGCACACTATGGCTTGCCAGTCAGGCTGAGCGCGCCTGTGATGTATGCCTTTATTTAATACGCACTGTTTTCTTTTCATCCTGCTGGCGGTTGCCACTTTGGTGTGCTATTACCGGTTTGACCAGTATCAGCAAGTCGGGCCTGAGCTTCTGACCGGAAACTGGAAGTTCCGGACAACGGAAAACAGCCGGGTTGATATGACCGAAAAAGGTTTAATTCTTTTTTCCAGCGATGCAAGAATTGGCGCCAGCGCGCACCGGGATCTCCGGATGGTAAAACCCGGCACTGTTTTGTTGGTTTCCGCCGATGTGAAATGCGATAACGTGAGAGCAGGAAGGCAATCCTGGAACGCGGGAAGATTGCTATTGGCGCAAAACGATGGCAAAAAAGACCGCTGGGATCTGCCGCACGCAGCGGTAGCCCTGACAGGGAGCCATGACTGGAAAAATTACCGCAAGACTTTCACCATTGCGCCGGATACTGAAAAAATCTGGCTGCTTGCACAACTCAGCCAATCCAGCGGATCGCTGCAATTTCAGAATATTCATGTTTACCCGGTACATGAAAATGAAGCGTATCGATGGGCAAGAAGCTTCATTCTGCCCGCATGGGGCGCTTATTTCCTTTCGTTTGCCGGCTCATTTCTTTTTATCGGTAAAAAGAATTTCTTCAGCCGCTTACTGCTGATCTCCGTTTTCATCTCCATCATCGCCGGCATCGCCTTGCCGGGCGATATAAAAAATCAGGTATCGAGCGATGTCCGAATCCAGCTCGATAGCGATAGCAACTCATTCAAAGCCGCCATCCCGTGGGATTTATCCAAGGTCTGGCATTTTTGCTTTTTCTTGCTGTTTGGCTTGATGCTATATGCCATGCTGGACAAGGCGTCAATCCTGCAGGGGACAATCATGGTTCTCTTGCTGGCTGGGGGCACCGAATTGACGCAACTGTATATCGAAGGACGAACGCCGCTTGTGAGCGATTTTTTTATCGATGCGGCAGGTGGAATTGCTGGAATGACATTGACCGGGATTTTTATTTCAAAGCGGAATGATGCGTCTACATAAAACTCAATTGCTCAACAAAAATTCCGGGACTGGAAACACTTTAAGGAAGCTCTGAAAAACTACTGCGCTCGATCATGCTGTGTTGAAATCAGACTCAAAATGCTCATTTACATCTTGTAAACTGCGCTTTTTCATCTGATTTCGCCTTGCCTGACCGTCGCTCGC
>JAFEEV010000247.1 GCA_018240935.1 Pseudomonadota bacterium | reverse complement strand
TCTCTCCGTTAGTTACTTTAATATGACGATTTTGTTGAAAATATCGTTTTAGAGTGCTTGTTCAAGATCAAACGCTTTATGAAGTACTCTGACAGCTAACTCCATATACTTTTCATCGACGACGACTGACACCTTGATTTCTGAGGTGGCGATCATTTGGATGTTAATGCCTTCTTCGGCTAATACGCGGAACATTTTACTGGCGATGCCTGCGTGTGAGCGCATGCCGACACCCACAACCGATACTTTTGCGATTCTATCACCTCCGAGCACATCGCGCGCGCCAATGTGAGGTTGAATCTTTTCTCGCAAAATGTTCATCGTATTTTTGAATTCGTTGCGGTGAACCGTGAATGAGAAATCCGTCAAGCCATCATGACCGACATTCTGAATGATCATATCTACATCGATATTGGCATCTGCTACGGGGCCAAGAATTTGATAAGCAATGCCTGGATGATCGGGAACGCCCAGTACGGTAATTTTCGCTTCATCACGGTTGAACGCGATACCGGAAATAACGGCTTGTTCCATATTTTCATCTTCCTCAAAAGTGATTAAGGTGCCTTGACCTTCTTCCTCAAAGCTCGATAAGACTCTCAACTTAACTTTGTATTTTCCGGCAAACTCTACCGAACGCAATTGCAATACCTTTGAGCCCAGGCTCGCCATTTCCAGCATTTCCTCAAAGGTAATCGTGTTTAATCTTCTAGCTTCGGCGACCACGCGGGGATCCGTAGTATAAATTCCGTCCACATCCGTATAGATCTGACATTCATCTGCCTTCAAGGCAGCCGCCAATGCAACACCCGTAGTATCCGATCCGCCGCGGCCGAGCGTTGTGATACTTCCTTTTTCGTCGACGCCTTGAAATCCGGCGACGACAACGACATAGCCGGCATCCAGATCTGCGCGGATTTTTGCTTCGTCAATACTAAGGATACGGGCTTTGGTATGCGTACTATCGGTCAGAATTCTAACTTGCGATCCTGTATAGCTTTTTGCCTTAACGTTCAATTCCATTAGGGCCATCGCCAATAGCGCGATGGAAACCTGTTCTCCGGTGGAGATCATGACATCCAATTCACGCGGATCGGGATTTTCTTGAACTTCGTGAGACAGGGCAATCAATCGGTTCGTTTCGCCACTCATAGCAGAAACGACAACGACAATCTGATGTCCTTGCGAATGAAATTTCGCTACTCGGCGCGCAACGTTTTTTATCCGCTCAGTGCTGCCAACAGATGTGCCGCCATATTTTTGTACGTAAAAAGCCACGAATTAATGACCCGCTAAATTTCAGAATTGGAAAACCGCGTAATTCTACACACTTCGTTTATAGAAAACCAGATTAAGCCGTTTCAGAAAATCGTAAACTGCTTCCCATTTCCTGTGGCGTGCTTGCATGATTACTCTCATTCACAAGAATTTTTACGATTTCTGAATGTGGATTGATTTTTTGATATCCTTCCAGAATGTTAAGGATTCCGGAAGGATAAATGGAATAGCTAAAACACGCTCAACTATGATTCAGGCTTGTTAGCTGGATTGCAAAGGAGAACCCGTCTCACGAGTCGAAGCACTGAAATTTACTGATTGATTCAGCTCATTTCAACGGCGTGCATTGTAAATGAAAATGACATTTTGTCAAGAGTAATCAGTATTTTCCGGTGCGATGCGTGATTTTACAGCGCCGGCTTATTTTTCAGTCTGTTTAATAAAATCGCTTGCAATTCGCTATTGATCCAAGCTTTGTTCGGTATAGCCCAGAGCCTGCTGTGCGCGAACGCTCTACACTGTAGCGCATTTTCTTCCGGCATGAGGACGATGTCAGTTTCGGTAAAATCAATTTCTTTCCGCACGAAGCGATGATTTTCCGCGTACGAGTGCAGTTCGGCATCAAGGCCGATTTTTTGCATAAGATCAAAGAGCCATTGGGCGTTATCGGAATCGGTAACGATATGGATCGGCTCATTTCTAAAATCGGAAACGGTTTTGTGCATTTCCGGATGAAGCAGATTATAGGCCGTTTCGTTGATCAACTTCATATTGTAAGTTTTGCCTAATTTGCTTGGATTAACATAATGATTCTGCGTGTTACTCGTTACGATAATGCGGTTTTCTGATAAATCGCTCAAAGCAGCGCGCAAAGGGCCGGCAGGCAACAGCAGCCCATTACCGAAGCTTTGCTCGCTGAAATCAACCGCTACGAGTTCGATATCGCGTTCCAGGCGGAAATACTGTAGACCGTCATTGCAGATGATGATATTGCAGTCGGGGTGCGCGGTCAGAAGCGCTTGAGCAACGGCGGCTCTGTCGTTTCCAATCCAAACGGGACATGATTCTCCGCATGAATGCGCCAGCAAAATTGCTCTACTGTGGCCGATTTGATCCTTGCCGCCGCTCAGAGTGACCGCTGCCGGCGGTCCGGAATTTTCCGCATGGCCGCGCGTGATGATTCCGGGGTGAAAACCTTGCGCCAGTAACAAATCGACCAGCCAAAGCAGCAGTGGAGTTTTGCCGCCATCGCTGATACTGATACTGTCGACAATGATCAGAGGCACCGGCAGTTTGATCGAAGGAAAAATATCCAGCCAGTAACATAATTTTTTTAATAAAGAGAAAAAGCGATACAAAACGCTCAATGGCCACAATAGAACGTGCAGCGGGGTAATGCGATGCCAATAAAGCTCTGACAGTTTCATATTTTGCTTTTGTGCGGAATTTCGATAGGGTGGAAATAGTACATGCGATTACAATTGCTATCCAGACAGAGGCTGCCGGAGGAAATGAAATTTATGCCTGATTCTTATTCGCTCCTTATGATTTGTGCGAGTATCCGGCATAATCTCAATGTTCTCAATTTAATTTAATCTTCCGTATCCATCGCGCAACGGCTGCACGCATAATTGAAAAAGAGCAAGAAGAATCATGAAAATACCTGTTAATCGATTGCTTGTTCCCACGCTGTCGGGAGACGGCAAGCCTAAAAAGCCGCATCAAATCGCTTATACCGATTGGGGGAATCCGAAGAATCCGCATGTCGTGATCTGTGTGCACGGTTTGACGCGTAATTGCCGCGATTTCGATTTCCTGGCGCAAGCGCTGCAAGCGGATTGCCGGGTGATTAGTGCCGATGTTGTCGGGCGCGGCCAAAGCGATTGGCTCGAGCATGCGCATGATTATGATTACTATCCGTTATATCTATCCGATGCGATATCGCTGGTGGCGCATATCCAATCGCAATACGAAAAAAAAATCACCTTGGATTGGGTCGGTATTTCCATGGGGGGATTGATCGGCATGATTCTGGCGATACAGCCCAATCAGCCGGTAGCGATCAATAAACTGGTTTTGAGCGATATCGGCCCGCTCATTCCCGCCGTGGCGTTGCGCAGAATCGCCGATTATGTCGGCAAAGATCCGCGTTTCGGCAGTTTTGAAGAATTCAAACAGTATATGAAAGCGATTTCCATATCATTCGGTCCGTTGTCGGAAGCGCAATGGAATCACATGGCAATTCATACCGTCCGGGAATATCCCGACGGTACTTACGGTTTCCGCTACGACCCGAGGATTGCCGTCAGCTTCCAAGAGCATGAAATCACCGATATCGATTTGTGGGCGCAGTGGGATCAGTTGCAGGTGCCGACTTTGGTTCTGCGCGGCACGGAATCGGATATTTTGTCGGCGGAAACGGCGGCGCAAATGCAATTGCGCGGCGCAAAAGCCCAAGTCGTCGAATTGCCCGGCATCGGCCATGCGCCTATGCTAATGGACGATCAGCAAATAAAGATTGTGCGCGATTTTATTCTTGGGTAAATGCGCCAATTTATCTTGAACACACTGCTATGCGCATTCAGGACCGGATTGCAACGCAGCATGACCGCGTGCGGCAGGTTTTACAAATTTTCCATCCGTAGCATCGATACTTTTCTCATCGTCTTCACTGCGCGCGCTTTTTCTCAATAAGCAATAAGTTTCTATTTAGCAATAGTAAATTCTGTTTCTGCCGGGCATGAATTACGCCTAAGCGTGCGCGGATCAAGCCTGCGGCAAATTGCCGCGCGGCATTTTGTCACAT
>JAFEEV010000246.1 GCA_018240935.1 Pseudomonadota bacterium | reverse complement strand
GTAAGCGTCTCTATACGATTATCCTCAAAACTTTTCCTACTGTTCACATCAGGTGTACTCATAGTACTGCGCTGTGACTGATGCGTTGATTGTTGCATTGATCTAGCCGACAAGAACTGTCTCATATGATCCTCCGTCTTTATCGAAATTGCCTATACCCCTACATCTAAATTATGTGTATCAGATGCCAATGCGGTTAAATTGAGATCATTCTTAGAGTCCTCTAATCCTTCATTCAACTCATTAGCCAATTCCGCATTCGTTATACCCCATTTATTTTTCCATACTCTCCATTTGGTCCATAAATCCTGGAATTGAATATAGGGAGGATTAATATCCTCATCAGGCTGAATAGCTCGTCCACTCTTCTCCACCGATGTATAAAATTTACTGGTATTAGTCAATAAGCTTTTCTCCGTTAATCTTTTCACTGCATCCCATCTTGCACCTTCAGCAACTATTTTTGTCCATGCATCAGCACCCTCGCTATCAGTCATATGAATACCCGCTTGGGTTAGGTCCTCTTTACCGCCTATTGAATGTTCAGAACTGTATTCACCATAATCTTCATGCTTTGGCACATGCAATTGTAATCTTTCCACCGGTTCATTAATTTTGATATCGTAGGCATCATTATTACTCATAACTTCAGTAATATAACCATATTTACCTGGCGCATAAAATGCTGAAACCGCAACATCACCAAAAGTCTTGTCACGATTACTTTTATGCTTATAGGTATAAGCGATATCTACAGCAAAGGGCCAATAATCATCTGTTTTCTGCGGATAGTAGCCTTGATCATTTAATGGGTTCGTCCATTCAGTCTTATTTTGAGTTTTTTGCGTGGCTTTATTGACGTTGTTAGTCATCTTTTCATGTTTCGCAACCGCACCGATCCTTGTTAGTCCTTGTTGCATTTTCATCATTGCCATATGCTTTGTTTCGACTTCTTCATCACCGTAGTCATATTCAAGATAAGGATAAGCAATTTTTTCCCCTTTAGCGCCTCCTGCAACCTTAAGATCATAGGTTCCACCCATTTCCTGACCTCCATTTAACTCACCTAGATCTGCATCAATTTTTTTTGTTTGAAAGACATTTTTCACTTGCGTGTCCTTCATTGGTTTTTTGGTGGATTCACTATGCAGTGATGCTTTAACAGATTCAGTCCATAATTGTGCTGAAGAACTTCTCACAGAATTGAGCTGCTTTCTTTGTACAACCTTGTAAGGGCTATTCTGCATCGATTCCAACATTTTACACTGAGCCATCATCTTCGGACTGGAGCTAATGGTTTCTATCAGTTTTCGTTGCAAAATCCTATCTGGACGATTATTTACAATACCTTGCGTACTGCTTGCATAAAACTTATCACCAGTACCTTTATGAAGCTGGCGCGTTGATTGTTCCGATTCAGCTGATACAGATTGTTTCATGCGATCCTCCATTTATTGATAGTACTTCCTGCTCTATCTCGATCACTGCTCACTAATGCTGTTTTGATACATCAGCACCGTAAAATCATCTTCCAAATAATCATCGAAACATTCTACGCGCGGCGACAGCACCCGGCAAAGCGCCAAAATTTCTTCCCGGTCATGCCCCACCAGCAAATCATGTTGCGGAAATCGGCTTTTGTCCAGCATGTTAAAAGCCAACGCGATTCGCGCGCTGTTATAGAGTTTAGCGATCATGGCGGTATAAAAACCGTCGTTTTTGCAGCGATAACCCAACACGCCGCTGGCGATGACGTAATCGGCTTGCGGTAACTCGGCGGTGCTGAAGTCGGTTTGATAAAAAGCCGTCCGTTCGATACCTTCGTAGCGCTTCCGGGCTTCGGCGATGAATTCCGGCATTTGATCGATGCCGATGTAGTCAAAGCCGGAAAAATGCGAATCAAGGAAAGCCTTCAAATCGCCGTAGCCGCAACCGGCATCCAGCACCGCCGCACCATTCAAATCACCAACTTTGATTAGTGTTTGATACCGCGCTTGCTGGCTGTGCGCATTGCGCCAGCCTAACGATTCCACCGTGCCGTGCTGAAATTGGGCAATACGGTGGCGATGATAGTGCATGACGGTTGCTTTCTCGATCAGATCCAAAGCGCTATCTCCTAAACAATTGCCCGTCAACTTTCGAACTCACCGCTTGCGGTAAATGCGCCCCTGGGCCGGGATGGTTTGCGCATTTGTTTTTTCTTGCGCTGATAAACAATGATGCTGATTGCAATGCCGCCAAAAACCACCAGAATCAATGGCAAATTCCCCTGTGACAACGGCTCCAGCTGAGGATCGTAGGTTAACAGCAAGAACGCAACAATTAACGCCGGAACCACGATCAGCAGCAGATAAATCACATAAAAATTCTTGATTTTGTTGTGAATGCGGCAGGAATAAAAATACAACCCGGTATAGATCAGGCATAGCGCCGTTAGCAGTCCAGCCGCAATGCGGAAATAGGCGCGATTTTCGCAGACGAATTTTTCCAAAAATGAGTCGGGTTCTCCATACCAATTGGTATTCTGAAAATACCTCGTCACGCAACCACTGATGGATTGGATCGCATCGCAGCGGAACGGCATTTCTTCAGCCGCGGCTGGTTCGTTTACCTGTAGCGGCCAAAATCCAATCCCGCCAAAATTATCATTAAAATAAACAATATCGTCTTCCAGCTGCTGCCAATTCCTGCCATCGAACTCAATCACCGGAATAATATGCCATTTCAACATGCCGCGTTCGATACCGTGCAATTCGCCGTTTTCGATATCCAGTCTTAATTTCTTCTTGGAATCCGTTGTCGGTTCTTCGATCAGAACCAGAATATTGGTTCGCATGTCAGCAGCGCGCCAGTTTGCTGCCGTTGCAGCGTTGGCGTTATTGGAAGATTTTGTATTATCGATCCAGCCCACGAGATTGGAATAGCGATATATGCCAGTACCCAGCGCGGATTGCGGTAGCATGATATTGATCGAATAATCGTTCTTTTCGGCAAACAAACGCTTTTGCAAATCGGTAAAAAACCGGTTGAATAACTCAACGGATTCACGATCATCCGGGAAACCATCGAAATACAGCGTGACGCCATCCCCCAGCGTCGGCGGTTTGACCATGCCCAAGGTTAGATCGTGCTTAATTTTTGCGATCGGATCGGTTATCCGGCTGGTCAGCAAAACCACGATATTTTCAGTCAAAGTTTCGAACACAGTTGCCCTGGATGTGTAAGAAAGCTTCTTCCAGCGATCCCAGTAAGACTTATCGCTGCGGATAACCCAGTCGACTTTGCTGTTGTGTTTGCGGGCAGTCTGGATAAATGCCGTTTGCGCATTCCAGTCGGCACTGTCCCGGGACAATACCGTGCTTTCGTTATGAATATTATTGGCTTGTTTAATGACGCCATCATCGTCAATTGAAAGCCCGTAATACGCAACTCTCGATAACACGCTGAAATTCACCGTTTGCTTTTCGCCAGCCAACCAGAACGGATAAAAACCGTATACGGTCCCGGATAAATCATCGATGACGCAACCGCAACCGCTGCCATCCCACTGCACAGCGGATGCTGCCCGATAAACCGGACTTTTCTTATTCAATTGCCCAATGGCGGGTTGAACGGCATGTTCGTACAAACCGGCGGCAAATTCATCGATCAGCGCCAGATCTTGCGCTTCACAATCCGCTTTCGGGTGCTGCCGCAATAAGCTGATTTCCTCCAAATGTTGGGAAAAATCGCGCATCCCCTCATAGGGACCGGTCAATAAATCGCCGCTCAATTTTTTAAAATCGTCATCGCTGATTTTCAAACCGGTCAAGTAGGCATTCTGCTTATTCATATCCTGGCAAGCGCCAATACCTGCAAGTATCTTGGATTTTGCCGCTTGATCGAATAGATGCTTGCTGGGATAAGCCACGCCTTGCAGCGTTTTTTCCAATAACGTAACAAGCACGCTATTCAGGGAACTGAAAAATGGATCGCCGGAGAGGATTTCGAGAAAACTTTGACTGATGACCGGATTCGCGTAGCGGTAATATTGCTCGATGACCGGCATCAATTTCTCAACCAGTTCCGGATGATCCTTCAGCGCTCCGGCTATGGCTTCTTTCAGCGCCGCGATATTGTCGAATTTCTTATTGACCAATTTGGACAACTGCGCATAAAGCTGGCTTTTGCCTTGCAGTATCTTGAAATCCTGCGCCGTGAGTTCATAGTAATCGATCACCGGCTGGTCCTTGCCAGGGAGCGATCCGGGCGGCGCATAAGCCACTTGCAAATAGCGGTAGACCAGGTCCAGCAACGCTTGGTCCGTGCCTTTGCGCCGTACCGCGTAATTGCCGTTTTTTTCCAATTCCGGCTGATCGTCATTCCATTGCGCAAAATCGGCGCTGATCAATACTTTTGTTTCTTCCGGAAACATATTGGCGAAGGATGCGATGCGTTCCAGACGGTTTTTGGTTTCATTGACATAAGCACCGATCGGTTCGATCCTGAAATCGTGCACAAAGCGCTGCAACCAGTATAACGTCACCGGCCCCATGACGCCGTCCGTCAACGGATGCTGACTGAGCGCAACATCCCGGTTCCACTCACGGTCGCCTTGATAAATCTGCGCAAGATTGCGCTGCATCCGGCTGACTGTGGCTTTATCCAGACGCTTGAATTTTTCCTGATCGATCAGACGATCGTAGTAGACATCCGCCGCCAAGGCGGCAGTCATCACACAACCGAGAAAAATGCATACGATCCAGCACAAGAAATTTTTTTTCATCGCACACTCACAATGTCCGGCCTTCTTTGAGCAATTCTTTGATCACACCCTTGATCAGATCATCCTGAATAATTGTACTGCGTTGCATGCGGATGGCCTGAATCGCGGCATAGCGCACTGCATTGGTAATCGCGCCGCCGGATAATTCGTAATTTTCCGCCAGCTTTGGCAAATCGGCATCCGCCGCAAGCAACCGGTTGCCCGCAAACATCCCTTGCCACAAGCGCAAACGCTGGTCGGCATCGGGCATGGCAAAGTGCACCGAGGCCTGAAAACGCCGCGCAAACGCTTCATCGATATTGGCTTTCAAATTAGTCGCCAGAATCACCACACCGGGATAATCCTCGACACGTTGCAACAAATACGATACTTCCTGATTGGCATAGCGATCGTTCGAACTGCTGGTCTGCGTTCTTTTACCGAACAACGCATCCGCCTCATCGAAGAAAAGAATCCAGTGCTTATTGGTTGCCTGATCGAATACATTGGCGAGATTCTTCTCGGTCTCGCCAATGTATTTGGAGACTACCATCGACAAATCGATACGGTACACATCGACACCGGCGCTCGCGCCGATCAAGGTCGCCGTCAAGGTTTTCCCGGTTCCGGGCGGACCGTAAAACAATGCGCGGTAACCCGGCTTGATGTTTTTGCCCAAGTCCCACTGCTGCAAGATGGTTTGCCCATGGCGCAGCCAGGTGTTGATATTGCCGATTTCATCCATCACCTCCGGGTCCAGCACCAGATCGTCCCAGGTCAATGAAGTGGTAATCAGCTTGGCGGGAAAATTGACGCCGTAATCCGGCTTGTCATGACGCCCCAGCGTCAGCCGGTTTAAGTACTCGACCGTCATCAGCAACATGGCGCTCAAAAACGGCTCGTCGCTCGCGCTGTGCTCCACTTTGATAATCTGCTGCTTGCACAAATAATGATCGGGTTGAAACAGGCGCATCACGTCAAAGCGTCTTGCCAGATTATCACCCGCCAGAATAAAAACAGCCGTCTCGCACGTCGGCAAGAAGCCGCTATGCCCCTTTCCCTTCCACCCGCCGAACTCCGTGAATCCGCGCGCGGTTTCCTGGTTACTGAGCAAAAAAGTATCCAGCACATGCGGCTGAATATGCGGCAGCAGCGCCAGAATAACGATCAGCCGTTCATCGAAGCCCATCGCGTAATCGCGCACCAGGCGCGCATACTCCGATTGCTCCGCGGCAATATCCGGCGGCGCTAACAGGTGAATATCCTGGATTGCGCTTTCCCGGCAAAAATAAATATCGCAACGCGCCGCCAGCACCGCCTTGAACCAGGCGACTTCCTTTTCCAGCGTGGCTGCATTGGCAGCACTTTCCATCATGGGTGGTATTTTCTCAGTAGAAGATAGATCCAATCGATCAGCGCCAGGTGACATGAACCGCCCGCTCCATCCAACTATGTTTGATGACGGAATAACTCCACGGCAAGCTGTCCAGCAGCATATCAAACACCCCGGACTCGACCGTCAAATACCACATCCCGTCGTCTTTCAGTTGCAGTTTGCCCTTGCGCTGCAGGAACGTTTCCCGCAAACCGCTGATGGAGGTATTGCCGATGGTTCTCCAGTTCTGAATCATGCCGCGGATCAGTCCTTCGATCGTTTCCTGCTCGTGCGCGCTGATGCCGATTTCTGCGCAAATCGGAATACCCGTCGTCACCCCGCATAAAATCTTATTCAGCGTTAACTGATATTCCGGCGACCGGGTTTGCGCGTTCACCATGAACTGCAACAAATGCACCGCGCGCTCGGCGGCATGACGATCAACGAATGCGCCGTCTTCAACGAGTTTCAGCATATCGAATAGGCGCGGCAAATACGGTGCAGCCAATACTTGCCCGGCGTTTTCGATATAAATCTCCTCGCGCACATCATCCGTTGACTGCGCCCGATGCAGCAAAGCATCCCAATCCAGCAACGGCGGTTTTTGCATTGCTGCGGCATTTTCTTCCGCTCCAGCCATCAGCCGGTCTGAACCGGGATTTCCCTTATTCTCCTCATCTCCGCGCAACGGCGCAGCCGATGCTTCTGCAATTGTCTGCCCTAAGGTGTGAATCGCTGCGGAAGCTTTGCTTTGCTGCAACGCCTCATACCAAGCGCGCAAAGCCGCCCGGGGATCGGCTTGGTCCGATGCGCCGCGCGCCAGCGCTTGCAAATAAGCCGCCGGGGTAATATCGCTGCCTGTTTCCGTCAGCAAATAGTTCAGGCTGGTTTGCCATAAGCGCTGTTGCCATTGCTTGCGGCTGCTTGCTGTACCTGTAACGATTGACCGGTGCAGTGTGTCCGCTTGCGCCAGCACATGCTCATTCAGCAGCGCCGCTTGCGGCGACAGCAGGCAGGCGATATCCATCCAAACGGATTGCGGCAGTTTCTCTATCCAGCCGTTCATGTCCATTCCGCGCAGGATTGCGCGCAAGCGTTGCCTGAGTTCATCGGGGTTTATTTCCTGCACGATGACTTCGGGATGCCGATCGATGAGCCTCGCGTCACGCAAAGCCGCCGTTATGCGCAAATACAACGCCGCATGGCCGGTGTGGACCGGTTTCGCCGATTGTTCCGCTGGATAGACAACCGGCTCAGCAACTTCCAGGGGGGCCTGTCCGGCGATTTCCGTTCCTTCCGCTTCTTCCGCTCGCTTGGTCTCTTCCGCTGCGGCTTGCTCGCTCCGGTGTTCTTCGCTCTCTTCGGCTCGATTGCGCGGCTGCCGCGTCAGCGCTGCTATCGCTTCCAGGTCTATTTCCCGTTCTTGCAGCAGGTCTTGCAGGACACGCCGGTAGTAGCTTGCCTGGTCATCCACCCGATCCGCTTGCGCCGCCAGCGCTTGCAGGAAAACCGGCCAATCGGCTCCGGTGGCGCCGGATTGGGTGTGCAGCAGTTTTTCAATCAGGTTGTGCAGGCCGGTTGCATCCAGTTGCGCAACCGTCCAATCGTAGCGGCCGTTGCGCAGGTCTTGGTACAGCTGGCGCAGTTGCTCCGGCTGTCCGCTTGCCAGCGCTTTCAGTAGCGTTGCCGGGTCTTGCTGTGCGGGAACCGCTTTTCCGGTTGTAAGACGTTCGTGCAGTGGCTGCTGGGTGTTTTGTTGCGGCGATTTCCCGCTCTGCGCCGCGCTTTCTTCGGCCTGTGTGCTCTGTTCCGGTGTTTCACCGGTGAGCATGCGCAGCAGCATGGCAATCACACTGTAGGGTTCGCTGTGCGCCAGCGCTTCGCGCCAGGCGCGCAGCGTAATTTGCAGATCGGCTGCTTCGCCGTGCGCACCATGCGCCAGCGCACGCATAAAATCGATCGGATCGATCGCGCCCGAAGAATCCGTTGCGCGCAGCAGATAATCCAAGGCGGCGCTCCAGCGCTGTTGTTTCCAATGTTTCCGGGTAGTGTGTCCGGCTGTTCCGGGCAGCCGGTACAGGCGGCCGGCGTGCGCCAGCAGGCGCTCCATCAGCAGCGCCGCTGGCGGCGATAGCCAATAGCCGATGTCCAGCAGGGCCGCTTGCGGCAGTTGCGGCAGGCGGGGTTTGACCGCCGGTAATTGCAGCACGCGCCGCAGCCGCTGCCGCCGCTCGAGCGGCG
>JAFEEV010000245.1 GCA_018240935.1 Pseudomonadota bacterium | reverse complement strand
GCACCTAATTCACCTGTTTTTGAAGAAGTTCAGGTTGAGGAAGTCGTATTGGATATATCCATTCCGGAAGCGATCGCCGAAACACAGAACAATCAGACTTTTTGGCGTCAGGAAAGCATCCGCCGCGGCGATACCATTGCCGCCATTTTAAACCGCCTGGATGTCAGCGATCAGGATTCTACGGATTTTCTACAGGCAGCGCGCGGAAGCCGCGCAATGCGCCAGCTGAAACCGGGACAGACGGTTTATGCGCAAACCACCGCCGATGGCGAGTTGTTGACGTTGCGTTATTTCTTCGGCAATGAAGAACTGTTCCTGATGGAAAAGACGGACGATGAATTCAAGATGAGCGAACAGCCGGTCGAGCTGGATACGCGTATTCATATGAAATCCGGCGAGATCACCAGTTCGCTGTTTGCCGCGACCGATCATGCCGGCATACCGAACAATATCGCGATGCAGCTGACCGAGATATTCGCTTCGGAAATCGATTTTTACCGCGACTTGCGCCAAGGCGACCGATTTACCGTGGTGTATGAAACGTTTGCGAATGATAATGGCAAGCGCACCAAAACCGGCCGTGTTTTAGCGGCTGAGTTCGTCAATAAGGGAAAATCGCATCAAGCGATTTACTTCAAAGCATCGAATGGCGCGGATGGCTACTACACGCCGGAAGGGGAAAGTTTACGCAAGGCGTTCCTGCTGTCGCCACTCGCATTTTCCCGAGTCACCTCAGGTTTCACCCATGCGCGTTATCACCCTATCCTGAAAGAATGGCGTGCGCACAAAGGCATCGATTATGCCGCGCCTACCGGTACTCCGGTCAGAGCAACGGCGAACGGCATCATCACGTTCTCGGGTTCACAGAAAGGATACGGTAATCTGGTGGTGTTGAAACATAACGGTAAGTTCGAATCAGCGTACGGTCATTTGTCGCGCTTTGCCAGTGGAATGAGTAAAGGTAAGCGTGTCAATCAAGGCGACGTGATCGGTTATGTCGGCTCGACGGGTATGGCAACCGGCCCGCATTTGCATTACGAATTGCGCGTCGACGGTGTGCAACGCGATCCGGCCAAAGTGGTTCTACCGTCCGCTCCGCCGATTGCAAAACGCGATTTGAACAACTTCCAAAAAGAAACGCACGCTCTGGTGGCGCGTTTAAACATCATGCGCAATATTCATCTCGCTTCCTTGGAATAATGAGACCGCTCCGGTCACCAAGCGGTTTGCCAGTGGTCAATCCCTTGGTGACTTCTTTGTGGTACAGACGTACTGCCTGTTAACGTCCTAATTAATCTTTGGAACCGGTTTACGCTATCGGCATCATGTCGGGCACCAGCTTGGACGGCGTGGATGCCGTTCTGGTTGATTTCGGTCAGGCTGCTCCGGATTTACTGCAAACCCACTTTAGTCCCTATGATGCCGGACTGCGCGAGCAATTGTTGGCGCTGCATCATCCCGGCCACGATGAATTGGATTGCGCCGCGCGATTGAGCAACCGCTTGTCCCGGCTTTATGCGCACGCAACCATGGATTTACTGGAAAAAGCCGGTGTGCCGGCGCAGCAGGTCGCCGCCATCGGATGTCACGGTCAAACGATCCGCCATTGCCCCGAAGCCGGGAAGCACTACACCATCCAGCTCAACAATGCGGCTTTGCTGGCGGAATTGACGCGGATTACCGTCATCGCCGATTTCAGAAGCCGCGATATAGCGGCGGGAGGGCAGGGTGCTCCGCTGGTTCCGGCATTTCATCATGCTGTGTTTAGACACGCAATGCATCATCGGGTTATCGTCAATATCGGCGGCATCGCGAATATCACCAGTCTCGATCCCGCCAAGCCGGTCATCGGCTTCGATTGCGGTCCGGGAAATTTATTGATGGATGCATGGTGCTTGCGTCATACCGGCAGAACCTACGACAAGGACGGACAATGGGCGGCTAGCGGACGGGTTATTCCCGCTTTGCTGGATGATTTATTGTCGGAAGACTTTTTTACACGCCAACCGCCCAAAAGCACCGGGCGCGATTTGTTTAATGCTCGTTGGCTGGAGAGCAAGTTGCGCGGCACCGAAGCGCCACAGGATGTGCAGGCGACTCTGCTGCAATTCACAGCCATCACGATTGCCCAAGCGATACAAAGGTATTGCCCATCCGCCGGAGAAGTTTATCTGTGCGGCGGCGGGGCGCATAACCGGGTGCTGCTGAGCCGGTTGATCGATAATCTGCCGGGAAGGATTGTGGCGTTGACCGATCGGCTGGGCGTAGCGGCGGATTGGGTGGAAGCCTTTGCATTTGCTTGGCTGGCGCAGCAGACACTGGCGCGGAAAACGGGCAGTCTGGCGGAAGTCACCGGCGCCGGGGGCAATAGAATTTTAGGTGCGATTTATCCTGCTTGAGTCCGCGATCGATTCAGAAATGCCGTGTGAAATCTATACCGAAAACGACGAACCGCAGCCGCAGGTACTGGTAGAGCCCGGATTCTTGATGACGAAGTGAGCGCCTTGTATGTTTTCTTGATAATCGATTTCAGCGCCGATCAGATATTGGAAACTCATAGGGTCGACCAGCAACTGGACGCCGTCTTTTTACGTAACGGTGTCATCCTCGTTAATGGTTTCATCGAAGGTAAAGCCATATTGGAAGCCGGAACAACCGCCGCCGCTGATAAAGACACGAAGTTTGAGATTTGGATTGCCTTCTTCTTCGATCAGCTGTTTAACTTTGGCGGCGGCGTTTGCGGTAAATAAAATCGGGGCGTTGTTTTCAGTATTCATAATCGTTTCTACCATCATTAATCAGGATTGCTGAGATTGCCGGTACGCTGATCGCTCATGCCTCTTTTTCACTCGAGAGGTGCGGCGGCTGATCGGCCGAGGGTGGCAATAATGTTATCATTTTCTCGGATTGCTGCGCATTTCCGGTTTCCGCTTTATTGTGGTGGATCATTTTTCCGTCGACCGAAGCGCCAAGTTGTATTTCTATCGAACCGTACTGCATATCGCCATAGACCTTGGCTTTTTCCTGTAATTCCAAATATCCCGGTGCATCGATCGGACCGGTGACAGTGCCGTTAATGACGACGTTGGCGGCCTTAATCTTTCCCTTGATGCTGCCTTCGTTACTCAGCACCAGCGTACTTTGCTCGTCGTCCGCCGACTCGACATTACCGGTAACATGTCCGTCGATCCGCAAGCCGCCGGTAAAATGAATATCGCCGGCGATGGTTGTGTTTGCGCCGATCAGGGTGTCGATATGATGGTGGAGCTGATTTTTCTTTTTTCGGCCGAACATTTTTTCTCCTTCACGATGCCGGTTGGACAGTTTCTGTTACCAAGGGTTTTTTGTCGCCATTTTTGTAAATCTGCACTTGGATATTTTCTATCGTGGTATCCGGTGCAACTTCGAAGTTTTCTTCCAGCCGATGGAAAAATTTGAAATGCACGGGGAAATCCTGTTTGGCGTTCTTGCCGGTAAGGGGGACTGCTTTGCTTTGGCCGTTCTGCGTCATTTTTACCTTAAACCGTAAGTTTCCCTTGAAGTCGCTCGGTCTTTCTCCGCCTTGAATGAGGGTCAGCGCGTAGCGGTATTTTCCCGGCGTTTCCGTTTCTTTCAGACTGAATTGATAAATGGAAATACCGCTCTTTGTGTTGCTGGCAACCAGATGCTGGAAAAATGCCAGCTTTTCTTTTAATTGATCATTTTCGCTGGCCAGCGACTTTACTTCTTCAGCGAGATTTTGGCTGGCGGTCGTGCTGATTTGCAATTGCTGCGCCAGATCGCCGATCTGAATGCACAATTGCTGTTTCTTGGTTTGCTGGCAACTGCCCGGGTCGAATAGATATGTTGATTTTTCCTCGGCCGTATCATGGTGGTCATTTTCCGCTTGCTTACCGGCCTCGTACATAACCCACGAGAGCAGCGCCAGCAAGGAACAGACCGTGACAGCAGTGGACAAATGAAATTGCCATGAGCGGTGCGGGCGGATAACCACGCGCGGAGACAGAATCTGAGGTTTTTTCTGAAAAAGCTTGATCACTGTGCGCTACCTGCCGGTTGGAATTCGATCTATCCGCGCCGGATAACCGGCGTAGAGCATATGCTCAAGGCAGCAGCGGAACCTGATGGATGCCGAGGGTCTCCGGCAGACCGAACATGATGTTCATATTCTGAATCGCCTGACCGGCTGCGCCTTTGACCAGATTATCGGTGACCGAGAGCACCACGACCGTGTCACTGTTTTGCGGTTGATGCACAGCGATACGGCAAAGATTGGAGCCACGCACGGAGCGGGTTTCCGGATGCTTGCCGGCAGGCAGCACATCGACGAATGCTTCGTTTTGGTAACGTTTTTCGTACAGCGCCTGCAAGTCGGTTTTTTTGGTCAGCTTGGCGTACAGCGTCGCATGAATGCCGCGAATCATCGGCACCAGATGCGGAACGAACGTTAAGCCGACCGGTTTTTGGGCGACATTGGCAAGCCCTTGCTTGATCTCCGGCAGATGCCGGTGTCCCGGAACGCCATAAGCTTTGAAATTATCCGATGCTTCGGCGTGCAAGGTATGCACCTCGGCTTTTCGTCCTGCGCCGGAAACGCCGGATTTGACATCGGCGATTAAATGTTTGATATCGATGACACCGGCCTCTATCAGCGGCAGGAAGCCCAGTTGCACCGCCGTTGGATAACATCCCGGATTGGCGATCAAACGGGCATTCTTGACTTGTTCGCGGTTGATTTCCGGCAAACCGTATACCGCTTCCGCTACCAGATCAGGACAGGCATGTTGCATGCCGTACCATTTTTCCCATTCCGCGACATCTTTGATGCGGAAATCGGCCGCCAGATCGATCACCTTGACGCCGGCTTTCAGCAGAGATTCCGCTTGCTGCATGGCTATACCATTCGGTGTGGCGAAAAAAACCAGGTCGCACTTGGTGAGTTTGGCATCAGCCGGATCGCTGAACTTGAGGTCGATATGTCCGCGCAGATTGGTGAATAAATCCGCAACGCTCATGCCCGCTTCGCCGCGCGAGGTAATGGCCTTGATCTTTACTTTGGGATGCTGCGCCAACAAGCGCAATAACTCCACACCTGTGTAACCGGTACCACCGACAATGCCGACATTGATCATCGTAACTCCTGTTATATTTCCTCGGTATTGGTTTTGTTAGTCTGATATCCAATAAAAAAGCCGCCCGGAAAGAGGCGGCTTTTTGATAATTCCTGCGAATAAAAAATTATCGTTTAGAGAATTGTTTGCGTCGCCGGGCTTTCCGTAAGCCTACTTTTTTTCTCTCCACTTCACGTGCGTCGCGGGTAACCAGTCCTGCTTTGCTAAGGGCGGACTTTAAAGTCGCATCGTAATCAATCAGGGCGCGTGTAATACCATGACGTACTGCACCCGCTTGACCTGATTCGCCGCCACCATGGATATTTACCATAATATCAAAAGTATTGGCATTATTTGTAAGTTCCAGCGGCTGTCTTGCAATCATGCGGCCCGTTTCACGGGAAAAATATTCATCGATCGGTTTGTTATTGATGACGATCGCACCTTTTCCGGGTTTGATGAAAACACGCGCAACAGCGCTTTTACGCCGGCCGGTGCCATAATTATATTGAGTAGCCATGAATATTAAGCTCTAATTTCGAGTGGTTTAGGTTGTTGGGCGGCGTGAGGATGCGTATCGCCAGCATATATTTTCAATTTCTTTAACATCGCGTACCCCAACGGACCTTTAGGCAACATGCCTTTGACGGCTTTTTCAAGCGGCCGCGCCGGGAAACGCGCATGCATTTTCTTGAAGCTGGTCGCATAGATTCCACCTGGGTAGCCACTATGGCGATAATATATCTTATCTTCGGCTTTATTACCCGTTACGCGCAATTTGTCGGCATTGACTACGATGATGTAGTCGCCGGTATCGACGTGCGGTGTATAAATCGGCTTGTGTTTGCCGCGTAAGCGATGAGCGATTTGCGAAGCAAGGCGGCCCAATACCTTATCGGTCGCATCGATGACAAACCAATCATGATTTACTTCGTGCGGTTTGGCTGAAAATGTTTTCACAAAAACCTGTCCTGCGTATTCAAAAAGAGCCGCGAATTTTAAGTCAGGCATCGACAAAAGTCAAATTCAAAATACGTTGTTTTTTGCCGGGTTGGCGTATTTTTGCATGACCCGGAACGGATGCGATCCGCTTAAGAATGATGGATTTTAAGCCAATCGCCGCTATAATCTCATCAATTGAAGATGTTCGCTTCGATTTGAGTATCAATTATAAACCTGCCGAGAGACTCGCTTTGAAAGACAAACCTGAAACTAATTCGTCCGCTGTATCGACAACCCCGGCCAATTTCATCCGCAATATCATCGACGACGATAACCGCAACGGCAAATGGGACGGGCGGGTGGAAACGCGCTTCCCGCCGGAACCGAATGGTTACCTGCATATCGGTCATGCCAAGAGCATTTGCCTGAATTTCGGCGTCGCGCACGATTACAACGGCGTGTGTCATTTGCGCTTCGACGATACCAATCCGGAGAAGGAAGCGCAAGAATATGTCGATTCGATCTGCGATAGCGTTTCCTGGTTGGGCTTCGATTGGGGGGAGCACCTGTATTATTCGTCGGATTATTTCGACCGGCTCTACGAATTTGCCGAATATCTGATCACGCAAGGCAAAGCCTACGTCGAGAGCTTATCCGCCGAGGAAATTCGCGAATATCGCGGCACTCTGACGAGTCCGGGCAGGAACAGTCCGTACCGCGACCGGCCGATTGAAGAAAATCTCGATTTATTCCGCCGCATGAAAGCGGGGGAATTTGCCGACGGGCAATACGTGCTGCGCGCCAAAATCGATATGGCGTCACCCAACATCAACATGCGCGATCCGGTGATTTACCGCATCCGCCACGTGCACCACCAGCGCACCGGCGATCGCTGGTGCATTTACCCGATGTACGATTACACCCATTGCATTTCCGATGCGCTGGAAAGAATCACGCATTCGCTGTGCACGCTGGAATTCGAAGATCACCGTCCGCTGTACGATTGGGTGCTCGATCAACTGGCGGACAAGGTGCCGTGCCATCCGCAGCAAATTGAATTTGCCCGGCTCAATCTGACGTACACCGTGATGAGCAAGCGCAAGCTGATCGAACTGGTGGAGAAAAAACTGGTCGACGGCTGGGACGATCCGCGTTTGAGTACGCTGGCCGGTGTGCGCCGCCGCGGGTTTACGCCGCGCGCGATCCGCCTGTTTGCCGAGCGCATCGGCATCAGCAAAGCGGATTCGTGGATCGACATGAGCGTGCTGGAAGATTGTCTGCGCGAGGATCTGAACGAACATGCGCCGCGCCGCATCGCCATTCTCAAACCGTTGAAGCTGATCATCGACAATTACCCGGAAGGACAGCAAGAAGACTGCTTTGCACCGAATCACCCGCAACAACCGGAGTGGGGCAAACGTACCATTCCGCTGTCCAAAGTGCTGTATATCGAGCGCGACGATTTCATGGAAACGCCCGTCAAAGGTTATTTCCGTCTGTCGCCGGGAGCGGAAGTGCGGTTGCGGTACGCTTACCTGGTTAAATGCGTCGGCATCGACAAAAACGCTCAAGGCGAAATCGAAGCGATTCATTGCACTTACGATCCCGATACCAAAAGCGGCACGCCGGGCGCCGATAGCCGCAAAGTCAAAGGCAATATTCACTGGCTTTCCGCCGCTCATGCGCATGCCGCGGAAGTGCGCTTGTACGACCGCCTGTTCAGCGATCCTTACCCGGACAGCGGCGGCAAGGACTATAAAACCGCATTGAATCCGGATTCCAAGCAAATCATTACCGCCTACGTCGAACCAGCCTTGTGCGATGCGCAACCCGAGCAAAGCTTCCAGTTCGAACGCAACGGCTACTTCGTCGCCGACCGTATCGATATGAAACCCGGCAAGCCGGTATTCAACCGTTCGGTGACACTGCGTGATTCATGGGGGAAGATTGCCGGGTCTTAAAAAATATGAGTGAATGGCGTGACACAACAGATTGGTTTTATGAATAATCAACGTTCTAATGTCCGTTCCGGACTGAAAGAAGGACAAGATCAGAATTTTTTGGACCAATTGACGGCGTTGCTGATGCAATTTCCGCAAATCAAGCTGGCGCTGTTGTTCGGTTCTCAGGCAAGCGGCAACGTGCGCTCTGATAGCGACATCGATCTCGGCATTTTGGCGCAAGAACCGTTAAGTGCGGATTTCAAACTGCAATTGATGCAAATCATCGGCGCCGAATTCGTCCGCCCG
>JAFEEV010000244.1 GCA_018240935.1 Pseudomonadota bacterium | reverse complement strand
CTGCAAGGTGCGATGGCGGCCACCTACCAAGCCGGTTACCGCATCGCGATGATTCTGGCATCCGCCGGAGTGTTGTGGATTGCAGCAGCGGTCGATGCCAGTGCCGATGCATACGATCACGCGCCGTGGCGCTTCGCGTATCTGGTGATGGCGGTCAGCATGGCAGTCGGTATTGTCACCACATTGATCATTCGCGAACCGGATGTTCCCTACAACCGCACCGTTTCGGAAAACGAGCAAATCGCCCAGCGTGCGCTGGTGCATTGGGCCATGCCGGAACGCGTCAAGGTGTTGCTAATTTGGCTGTATGGCGCGCTGATCGCCCCATTCCGCGACTTTATTGTGCATCACGGCCGTAAAGCGCTGCTGATTCTCGGTTTGATCGCGATTTACCGCATTTCCGATGTCGTCATGGGTGTGATGAGCAACCCGTTTTATGTCGACATGGGTTACAGCAAGGATGAAGTCGCCACCATTTCCAAAGTCTACGGCGTCATTATGACGATTGCCGGGGCTGCCATCGGCGGCGTGCTGACGGCGAAAATCGGCATCATGCGCACGCTGTTTCTCGGCGCCGTACTGTCCGCTGCGACCAATTTACTGTTCGTCTGGCTGGCGGGACGCGGGCATGACGTCAGCAGCTTGATTTTCACCATTTCCGCCGACAATCTTTCCGCCGGAATTGCGTCTTGCGCCTTCATCGCCTACCTGTCCGGCCTGACCAACGCCGCGTATTCGGCCACGCAGTATGCGCTGTTCAGCTCGGTGATGCTGCTATTGCCGAAGTTTATCGCCGGTTTCAGCGGTGAATTCGTCGATGCCTACGGTTATGAAACCTTTTTCATCGCCACCGCGTTGCTGGGATTGCCGGTGTTGATTCTGGTCTGGCTCGCCGGGCAGGCCAGATTTGCGCATTCCCGCGAATAATTCATCTCGCCTCACAACATGCCGCAAACTGCACAAAAAAAAGGCCCCGAAGCTGAATACCATGCCCTGATCGAAGCGGGTGAATTGCAACCGGATGCCCATCAAGCCAATGCAATCGCCAGCCTGGAGCGATTGCATCATGAACTGATCGAATACCGCCTCAGCGGAAAACGATGGACGGCCGGCTGGTTGCGTTGGTTCGGCGGCAAACCGGCCCCCAAAGGTATTTATCTCTATGGCGGCGTCGGGCGCGGCAAAACGATGCTAATGGATTTGTTTTACACCGTGGCGGCAACCCCGGCCAAACGGCGCATGCATTTCCATGAATTCATGCTCGATATCCATGCGCGGCTCAAAGCTTGGCACGATCTCTCCGCACGCGAACGGGCGCAGCATGGGCGGCGTAGTGACGGTGGCGGCGGTGATCCGATCCCGCCGGTGGCACGGCAAATCGCCCATGAAACCACGTTGCTGTGCTTTGACGAATTGCAAGTCACCGATATTGCCGACGCCATGGTGCTGACCCGGCTGTTCAAGGAGTTGTTCACGCTCGGCGTGGTTGTGGTGGCAACGTCCAATCGCCCGCCTGATGAGTTGTACAAAGATGGCTTGCACCGCCAGCGCTTTCTGCCGTTCATTGCGGATATCCAGGAGAGACTGGAGATCATCGCGCTCAACGGCCCGGCCGATTACCGCTATAACCGCTTACAGGGGGCGGAAACCTATTATTTTCCGGTCAATGCGGAAACTTCCGATCAATTATCGGCCACATTCTTCCGCTTGACCGACCGGCGCGTCGAGGATCGCGCCAAGGTGCCGAGCGAAGAATTGATCGTGCAGGGACGCACGCTATTTGTGCCGAAAGCCGCGCGCGGCGTCGCGGTGTTCTCGTTTAAACGCCTGTGCGCCAACCCGCTCGGCGCGGCCGACTATCTCGCCATCGCCCGGGCCTATCACACCGTCATCATGGTCGCGATCCCGCAATTCACCCGGGAAAACAGCGACCAAGCCCGGCGCTTCATCCATTTCATCGATGCCCTGTACGAACACGGCGTCAAATTCCTCTGCTCCGCCGCCGTACCGCTGCAATCGCTATATGCCGGTGATGATGTTGGCTTCGAGTTTGAACGCACGATTTCCCGGCTGACGGAAATGCAGTCGCAGGATTATCTGGCGCGAGGGCATGGCAAAGCAGTAACAAGCTAAGAAACGCTGATTAATTGACTGTGCCAGCAAATCGATTCGTTGCGCGGTACTCGCTCCCTCGCCTATCTTGTTGATATGTCCCGGTTGCTGTGTTCCGTGCGCCTATCGCTCCATTCCGATTTAACAAGTGCCTCCACCTGCTGACTGTTCGTTCGGATTCGGTCCACCGGTCCACGGATTGAAATATGTATAAGCATGCTTTTCAAACGGATTACCGCAACCATTGCTGTCGAGGGCATTCCATGGTCCGCCCTGCGCCCATGCAAACAGAGAACCAAACGTGATGTAAGTCACATAGAAACCGAATTCGCCAAGCGCCGCCACTGTACGCGTATGATATGCCTCATGGCGCGCGTAATCGTCGTTGACGCTGCCGTCGGCATTGAAGTTGCCGCTTTGGGTGTAAACGATCGCACCCAGAGTCAATCCCCCGCCCCCCGATCCAACCTCCACGAACAGAGCGCCGCGCCGGAAGTCCACTTTCTTGCCGGCGATTGCAAAACCAGCGACTACAAACAATCCAAGAATCGTCATTACCGGCGATTTAATCAACTTAATCGCCCAACTAAAAGCCCATGCTACGCTGCTATTACTTTCGTCGAGCAGTGGCGTGAAAAGCCCGAGTATCGATGCACCCAGTGTAATCGCCGTAGCGGCAATCGCAGCGGCAGCAGCCGATACGCCAAGCCACACCAATATGCCGTACCAAGCGAGCACCGACAGCACACCGCCAATTGCCCCGCCGACAATCCATAATAACCACTCATCCCACGTTTTCGCTCCGTTAACACCCGCGCCAATCGCACCGATCACCGCGCCAACGATCGCCGCGACGATAATAGCCACCAATAGCGGCGCAATTTCGCCAGTGGGATCGACAAAATTCGTAGGATTGGCATAGGCATAAAGGTATAAATTGATCGCTGTTGCGAGCGGTGCGATACGATCTTGATCGATGACCAGGGTCGGATCGCAAGTCAAAAACCGGCCGAGCGCTGGCCGGTACCAACGCGCGCCAAGCAGGGTAATTTCCAACCCATCCGTAAAACGCCCTCCTTGGAAAGTGAAGGCCGGTTGAATCACCATCGAAACAAACAAACGCCCGAACGGCGTATATTCATTACAACCGGTGTAAGCGCCGGTGACCGCATTGCTGACGACATTCACGTTACCAAGCCGGTCAAAGTGGTGCAGCAAGGTATCGCCAACTGTTGGAATTACCGCCAGCCGGCGGTCTTCATCGAATACTATTTTCGATGCGATACCGTCTTCCACCAGATATAAACCTTCAACTTCGAGGCGTGAGCGGGTTACTTCTCCCGGGCGTTCAATGGTTGTCATTACTCGCCGGTCGTTGTGATCGTAGCGATAATGAATGACGCTGCCATCGGATCGTTCGATACGAACCAGCCGGTGCCTGAGATCGTAATGCAGCAAGCCGATCTCGGGATCGCGCGTCAGATTGCCGCTCGCATCATAAGCAAATTCATCGGCAGCCGCATCATTGCGCCGCGTCAAGCGATTCGGCGCGGCGGTCATGCCCGGCTCATGCGCGTAATGCAAAGTAGTCGCGGTTTCACCATTGAAAGTAAGATTACCCAGATCGTCGTAGCGATATTGAAAATCGAAACCGGATTGATTCCCTGCTGCGCGCGTCAAGCGATTACGCGAATCGTAAGTAAACGATTGATTCAATCGCAGCTTACCGGGTACCGTCGACAAATCGTCGATATGACTGACCTGCCCCACCGCGTCGAGTTCATACACGAGGTGCTGGTAGCGATGCCCTCCCGCCACCGGCTGCGTCAGCAATTCGCGTAAAAGGTAATCGCCCGGCGTGTAACTGCGCCTTGTTTCCAAGCCATTGGCATAGACGATACGTTCGCGCAAACCTGTCGGACCGTACTCAACCGATGCGATAACGCCGGGAATCGATTCAAGCATGCCGTTTGCGGCAAAACGGTATTCAATGGCATGAGAGTCGGGGTAAGTTACCCGCTTGATTCGATGATTAGCACTGTACTCAAAATGGGTTACAAACACCTCGGCATTGCCCGGAAAGCTGCGCGCGATGCGCGCTGCGTGCCCATCCACGGTATAGCTATACTCGGCGCTGCCAAATTCACCGCTGGCGCGAGCGAGCCGCCCGTTAAGGTTATCGCCGGCCCCGGTATCGTATTCAAAGCGTTCGACCAAGTTACCGCTGCCATCGCGCAATTCAGCGGGGCGGCCGCGGTTATCGCGGATGGTGACAAGCTTGCGGCCATCACCGTCGATACGCTCAACTTCGACACAACCGGCGTCAAACAAGAAGCTCATATCGCCGCCCTCTGCAGAGCGAATATGTATACGGTTGCCCCACAAGTCGTAAACATTCTCTAAAGCAACATTTCCGAGCGGATCAGTCACTCGCTGCAGGCGGTGCAACACATCATAGTCCCGCTTCACCTCAAACCGGCTTACGCCATCGTACTCAAATACCGAGCGAATCAAACCACTGGCATCGAGCACACTGCTGCGCGTTGGCGGCGTAGCAGGATTGAGTTTCAGTGCATCAGCCGCATCGGGGTTGTAGAACAAGACATGGTTACGATCATAGCGATGCAACGTTTCGCGGCCGTTGAACAACCGTTCGCGCGTAATACGGCCAGCATAATCGTAATTAAGAATCCGCTGCGCAGTGCCTTCCGGAGGATCCGGTGTAAATTCCCGCTGGGTAGAAAAGTATGCATCGACCTCACCGAGTAACCGCCCCGCCACCGACAATCGCTGTTGCTTGCCTACAGCCCAGCGATCGTCATCGGCAAGCAGCTTTGTTTGCGCAATGCGCGCGCAACCATCGTAATATTCAATCTTCACATAACCCGGTTCGGCATCCGCATGATCGATACGCACACGCTGCACGCGGGCAACGGGTACGGCATCACGAAGGTATTCATAAGTCTCACTCGGCAACCCGGGAAGGGAACCGCGCTTGTAAATCGCACTGACATTACCGAGCGGATCGTATTCGGTGCGTACCGCATGGCCATTTAAATCAATGTATAGAGAAACTTGTTGCGCGATCGGATCGAAAGCGGTATCGCGCCAATCTCCGCCATCTTCGCGCACTGCCACCGGATGCAACGCATCCGCATCAAAACGGAATTCACGCACCAAGCCCGCCGCATCGATCGTTTCAACTTCATTACCAGCCGTATCGACACGCACACGCCCCACATCACGCACATATATCAGACCATATTCCGGATCGTTCTCACTGCGCATAAGCGCAGCCAGTGAGTCGGGAGCTACTCCACCGAAGGCAAGTGTAATCTCGCGTGCAGTTAATGCGGCCTCCGTTTGACGGATACGGAAACCTTGTTCCACTTGCCCCAGGGGAAGACCCTCAAAAGCTGCGCCATCGTAGTGCTTGCGCACATCTTTCAGCAGTACACCGTCTCCATCCAATTTACGCAGGCGTGCATCGAACGAAGTAATACCGAATTCCGCATGACGGGCAAAGTCCGTATCGATGCGCAGCGTTTCGCTGCGTGGCGCACCGCTTGCGTCGGACCATGCCGTGCTGCGCAGTTCCCGCACGATATTGCCGGCCGCATCGATTGTGAACACTACTTGTTCGTGCTCATATTCGATTCCTTCATGTAAGCGGCGGCTTATTCGGCGTGCTTCGTAAGCAAGAAATGCAGGATTGTCATCGCTGCTCCCTGCCACCCGGGCAGCTGCCCAATCGGATTCTTCCAGCAAGCTAATCTGATCGTTTTCGGGATCGAAAGTCTCGGTCCGGTGAGGCTGGCCACGCCCGGCGATAAACGCCGGATCACGGGCGGTTGTCAACCGTGTGTGATAGGTAATACGCTGTTTGAGAGGTGATTCTTCCAATCCGGTTGTCCGGACCGATTCCACTTCGGCGAAACCGAGATATTCGCGCTCGATACCGTCGAAATGACCGTCATGGTAACGCAACTCGGTTACCGAACGTTGCAATGTCACTGAATCTTCGAGTGTCAATCGCGTAACTACCGGCACGGCAAACGGCAAATAACCACTCCAGCGCCGTCCTTCGGCAAGGTCACGCGCCCGTTCGAAGGTTGAGCTGCCATATTCGATCGTGGTCACAAGACCGCTGGAATTATCGATCTTGCTCAGCAATCCCGGCTTGACACCGCCTTGCAGATCAAGGAAACGGTAAGCGCCGCCAGGACCCGCCGTGAATAAAATCCCCGCTGCGCCACTGCCCTTCATATCTGCCAGCAATACGCGTTCGGCGGCCAAGCGCGGCGTTCGATCGAGAACGATGGGTGATGCAAAACCTTCACCGGCACGATTGATATAAACACGAATTTCAGCCGCGCCGATCAACACCAAGTCAGCCACGCCATCGCCATTGACATCAGCCAGTAGCACATCGGTATCGGCATTGGGCACGTCGAAAGCCGGCGTATCGGCCATCTGCCGCTTTGCACCCCAGCGGCCGTTGCCCAGATAGGGCCAATAGACGATCTGGCGAGAATGCATGAGCACCAAATCGGACAATCCATCACCGTTCATATCGGCCATGCGCAAGCGGCGTTCAACACCCGGAAAACTTGGCAAACCGCTCGCACCGAGCACAACCGGACCATCCCACGTCCCATTACCGCGATTGAGAAACGCCATCGGCACGCCGTTACGGAAAGTCAGCAAGTCGGCAACACGATCGCCATCGATGTCTATCAAATACGATCCATCTTCAGTCAAATCGAAACCTGGCGCGACATGAGCCGTACGCTTACGTTCAAAGCCGCTGCCAGCGCGATTGGGATAGAATCCGGCGCCGTGATCACGCCCCACCACCAAATCGGCGTTGCCCCTTCCTTCCATGTCGGCAAAGCGGACACCGGATTGCGCCAGTGATACGCCGGACGGCAAATCGCGCAAAGCACGTGGCGGCCCCCAGACAAGCCTTCCCCGGTTTTCCCAGTATGTCGCACCCGTATCGCCCAGCCGCAGCACTCCGGGAAGCCCTGTACCGCCGAAATCAACCAATGTCACATCGTCTTCGAGTGGCGGCGGCGGACTAACGGGCGCATCGAAGGTTTCGATCCGCCGGTCCAATGGTGCGAAACGTGTGTAAGTGAATTTCTGAGAAGGCATCGATGCCTGTTGATCATCGCCGCGATGGCCTGTTAGCGTAATACTGGCCAGCAGCGACATGCCCGTCAAATCGGCTTGTTCATACTCCAGCTCGAAACTGCGCATCAATGTATGAGGAGCAAGCCGCTCATGATGAATTTCGATGCGCTTGCAACGCAACCGGGTACGTAACTCGAAACCGGCGTCGAACTGAGACCAAGGATCGGGCCGTAGATCGTAAATGAATTCGGCTCGAAAAACACTCCAGCGTATCGTCTTGAGATACAGCTGAGCGCCATCGCGTAAATACTCGTAGCGAATCTCACGCCCGCCGGGATGCAGACTGCGCTCGATAAACCAACGCTGAGTGCGTAGAACGCCATCGACTTCAGCTTCGATACGCGTTCCAGCATTTTCTCCAAAACGTAATTCCACTAACGTCAGTGTCCGGCTTCGCCAGCTATTGCCGCTCAAAGAAAAGCGCTGCAACTTATCCGTCACGGCCACCACATAACTGTCATCGGTGCATCGTACCAGCCGTTGAGCACCACCCAGACTGTACAGCGGCTCGCTTTCAGCCGCGAATGCACGTGGCCGCTGCCGTTCTATGAAAGGCACCGATAACGACCAACCAACACCAAATGGACTGTTACCGCTACCCGTATCGTATTGCAGCTCAAGTTGAGGTGTGAGTCCGCCAATGCCAGCAGGCAATTCGATGGGCACCCGGTAAGTGCCCCCCCCCATCGCAAGATTAGGTTGAAATGCGTCACCCAGTGAACGGACGCCACCGGCCGCGCCGAATTGCGCGCGGCTGCCTAAACCCACACCGCTCGGTTTGCCTGTCATGGCTCACCCCGCTTTAAACAAGGCTGCCGTTGGCGCGGTAATTGAAGCGATAACTGAAGAACAACTGAATATCGCCAATTACGGTTGAATCAACGCCATCGCCAAGTGCAACCTGCCAGGTATCAACTGCCGGGACTCCTTTCCACGCTGCAAAAGGCGCCATTGTAGTCGCGTTTCCAGCAATAGCGCCATCGGTGCCGGTAATCACACTGACCTCCGATGCATCGGATTGCCGCGTCACTTTCAGTGCAATGTTTGCCATGCCATTACCGTTGCGGTCGAGCACACGCACGCCGAACGCCGACAGAACCGGCAGCTCATAGTTAAACGCGAAAAACGAGGGCAGCACTTCAAAACGGATATGCCGTTCGGTATCGAGCCGGAAGTACTCATCGGGTAACTGGAAGCGGGCGGAAACCACGGTTGAACGTCCACCCGTTGTTGGATAGAACGCTTTCACATGTGCCGCCAATGCATCGTCTACATCGGCGTCAAAATAGATTATAAATTTGATATCGGCTATCGAGTTATAGTCGAGGTTGTTGCCCGAGCGCGGAAGCTCAAGTGTCCAGTCACTTTGCAGCGCATTATTTTCAAACTGCCCGAGCAATTCTTCCGATGGCTGGAACACTGCAATATCCCGGCGGAACTGATAGCTCGACAGGACCATACGTTCGACCGGCATCACTCGAGTATGTTTGCCCCACGTTCCTCCGCTCCGGCGCCATTCCGAGCAAACACCATGACACGTCAGGAATCCACTCGCCCCTTCGAGGGGCACTAATCCCTCAACAAACAGCTCCACTTTCTTCAATTTGCGGCGCACAGTGCCAGGGTAACGGCGATCGAATAACTCGAGATCGGTGCGGAACGGCAATATTCCGGTTTGTAAAAATGCCGCAAAGCCGCTAGGAAATTCTTCGCGCAGCGATAGAGCTAGACGAACCGGATTTTTTTTCTGGGCATGTTCAAGATAATCGGAAGTAAAAGAAACGATATCGCGCTTGAGCATTTCCCCTCCGAGCAAGCCGGCTGGGCCGCCCAATCCGTAGTCTAAGCGGATACGGTTCAGTTGCCGGTCAAATTCCAGATCGTAGGCCCGCTCCATGACTTGCGCCGCATAGATCGCCGCATCCAGATAATGCCGCGCCAAATCTTGCAGCTGTGCAGCAAGCTGAAACCAAAGATCTTCGTCGAACATGCGCTGTTCCGCGTATTCAAGCACCTCTTCAGCAGCTTGGACGCGCAATTGCTGCATCTGCACATTCAGCGCTTGCACTTGTAATCGCACTTGCGCTTGTTGCTCACGCACATTGGCCAAACCTACTTCCGCAGCCACCTCCGCAGCTTGCCGCTCGAGCCGGTTACGTTGCAGTTCCCAGTCGAGCCATTCCCGCCGCTCCCCGACTGTGTCAAAAAAATCTTCGACAGTACCTTCGTAATTGTGACTTTCACCATCGTACTGAACACCGGTGTAACGAATCTTTTGGTCATTAGCCGCAGCACCAGCCCACGACAACGCGGCATTCATCGAAGTTAACTCAGCGCCTTTGGTATTCCATTCCGCGACCGCATCGTCGGCATTGTTCTTGCGCAGTTGCGCATATTCGCGCGTACGGCGCGCAGCTTCAATTTCCAGCTGCGCATCTTGCATGCGTTTGTTCTCGATCGCCAGTGCGGCTTTGTTAACGTCGACCGCGCTCTGCAACTGCATGCGTTCCATTTTTTGATTCTCTGCGTTCACGCGATAGCTGATGAACGTGCGCTCCGCCTCGATCGCGTTATCGGCCAGATAAGTGGCAACCGATTGCAAATATTTGAAACGCAATACCGGCGCATAATCCGGCGCTAGGCCCAGGAAATTAAAACCCTGCGTCAGGTAACTTTGTCGCAGGGATGCTTGTACGATTACCGTTCCGACCCGCGGATTAAATGGCGCATGCGCTTGACCACGAATACTTTTGGCAACTTCTGCCGCCTCGGTTGCTAGCGGCGAGAAGGCCGCCCCTTGGTAAAGCGCTGAACCAGCGGGTATTGCGCCGTCGGACCCAATAATGCGCGCATATTTTTCAGCCGCTGCCGCACGCTGCTCCCGCCGGTAGAGCGTATTTCCCCATTGCAAAGTGGCTTCAGCAATTTTCAGCCAAAGATAATGGCCTTCAATACCAGTATTGAGAAATGGATAAGCAAGCACACGGTTATATTCGGTAATACCTTGCTCATACAACCCCATCCCCACATAGGTATCACCTATCGCTACCGGTAACACGAAGTAATACAAGTGCACGTAGTAAGCGACGAAATTGACTTCGACTTCTTCGTAAAAACGCAAACCTTCCAGGGTCGCCGCAGTGATCCTCGGTTGATAAATTTGCGCTTGCAACTGCGAGCGCCAATTAGCTTGAGAGAGGGATACGACACTAGCGCCATCTGGACGAAATAGTCCAAGTTGCTTGGAGGTAACCACGGTTGCCGCGTGCAGATCGAGCGTAGCCGCAGGAGTCTGCCAGGCTCCGGCATCGCGCAATATTAACGTGCGCTGCGTTTGCTCGGCAGGGAGATAAGGCCGCGCAATACTGGAGTTCAAATTGGCGGAAGTCAGCGAAGCAATGAATGTGTCACGCAAATTCAACGTCGACCCGCCACGCAAACGAATATTGCGATCTGAGAACACCCCCGGCTCCAGACTTTTGTTACTGGACATCTCG
>JAFEEV010000243.1 GCA_018240935.1 Pseudomonadota bacterium | reverse complement strand
TACTTCAATCTGATCGTTTTGTTATTGAGCTTGCTGTTGCCGGCGGCGGCCATTCAGGCAGCGGGTATTCAGATAAAGTCCGTCAACCTGACGGCGGCCGGGAATGGTTATGAAATCAACATAGACTCGGAGATCATGCTCAATGACACGCTGGAGCAGGCGCTGGAAAAAGGCATCGTGCTGTATTTCGTCACCAAATTCAGCTTGTTCGATGCACGCTGGTATAAGCTGAATGACGAGGTGGCGCGCAGCAAGTTTGTGGTCGGTTTGCGCTATTATGCGCTAACCCGGCAATATCATCTGAATCATCCCGTGTTTTCCCAAAGCTACTATTCTTTGCAGGAAGCATTGCAGGCGCTGGGGCGGATACGCGATTTACCGTTGACCGTCAAATCCGAAGTGAAACCGGATGCTGATTATGTGGCATCCGTTCGAGTGTGGCTGGATCTGACGCGCATGCCCAAACCGTTTCAGGTTGAAACGATCGGTTCCAGTCAATGGGATTTGAGTTCGGACAAGCTGGAATGGCACATGAAGCTGCCCACGCCGGGAGAGCCGGTGCAGATTAAAGGGCGCTGATGAAATACGTGCTCATTGTGGGCGCCGGCGTCGGAGCGGTGATGCTTTTTTTGCTGGCTACCGCGGGCGCCAATACCGAGTTTTTTGAGCGGAAATACCGCTTGTTGCTGGGCATCAATATCGCCTTCGTGGTGTTTCTCATGGCGATCCTGGGTTTTTTGTTGTGGCGCTTCAGGCGCCGTCTCAAATCAGGCGTTTTCGGATCCCGGCTGGCGTTGCGTTTGATGCTGGTTTTTTCCCTGATGGCGACGCTGCCCGGTGTTTTGGTGTATGCCGTATCGGTTCAGTTTCTCGAAAAAAGTATCGAATCCTGGTTCGATGTGAAGGTGGATCGTGCGCTGGAAGGCGGTTTGAATCTGGGGCATACCATGCTGGATAATCTGCTGGAGGAATTGCAGCGGAAGGCGCAAGCGACCGCGCTGATTCTATCCGATCCCGCCAATCCGCCTTTGCTGGTGCTCAATGAATTGTTGTTGCAATCCCAGGTGGAAGAGGCGACTTTGTTTAATCAGGATGGCAAGGTGATCGCATTTTCCAGCGAGAGCAACCTGGCGTTATTTCCCGGAATACCGAACGCGGTCGTGATGCGCTATATCCGCATGCAGAAAGCGTACGGCGCTATCGAGTCGATTGCCGGAAAGGGTTTGTATTTGCGTGTGGTTGCGCCGGTCAATGTATTGAGTTTGAAAGAAGATATCCGGATACTGCAACTGTTGCAGCCGGTTCCGCTGCAATTGGCAAAAGACGCCGAGCGGGTGCAAGCGGGGTATCAGGATTACCAGGAACTTTCCTTATCGCGCCACGGATTGACCCGGCTGTATAGCGTCACCTTGACGCTGGCGTTGTTATTGTCGCTGTTTTCGGCGTTGGCGACGGCTTCATTGCTCAGCGAGAAGCTGAGTGCCCCCTTGGGCATGCTGGCGGAGGGCACGCGCGCGATTGCGCAAGGCGATTACAGCCGCCGCCATCTGGTACAGAGTCGCGATGAGCTGGGCGTGCTGACCGAATCCTTCAATTTGATGACGCAACAGCTGGAAGAAGCGCAAGCAGCGGCGCAGCATAATCAGCAAGCGGTCGAGAGCGCGCGTGCGCACTTGGAAAGTATCCTGGCGAATTTGTCATCGGGTGTGCTGGTGTTCGACGATCAGCTGGTGTTATCCAAGGCAAACCGCAGCGCGGAGCAGATATTGCAAATACCGTTGATCAGTCTGGACGGTTCGATCATCGAGGGTTGTGTGAGCAATGAGCCGCAACTGAACGCCTTGATTACCGAGATCAAGGCGGGTTTTAATTCCGGTGAAACCGGTGTTTGGCAGCGCCAATTGACGCGTGCGGAAGACGGCCGCAATCAGGTCTTGCTGCTCCGGGGCACGCGCCTGCCCAAACTGTCGGGCGGCGGCGGCGTGGTGGTTTTTGACGACATTACCAATCTATTGCAAGTGCAGCGCGCGGTCGCCTGGGGCGAAGTGGCGCGCCGGCTGGCGCATGAAATTAAAAATCCGCTGACGCCGATTCAACTTTCGGCCGAGCGCGTGCAGCACAAATTGATCAATAAATTAAGCGAGGAAGACGCCAAGTTTTTGCGGCGCTCAACCGAAACCATTGTCAATCAGGTGGAAGCGCTGAAAAAAATGGTAAACGAATTCAATCAGTACGCGCGCATTCCCGAGATGGAATTGCGTCAACTGGATTTGAACCGGCTGGTGCATGAAGTATTGTCGCTTTATGAGACAGCGAATATGGCGGCTGAAAATAACCAGCATGCGCATGCGCACATCAAGCAGATATTGGCGCATGATTTGCCGCCGGTCAGAGGCGATTCGGCGCAACTGCGTCAAGTGCTGCATAATTTGCTGCAGAATGCGCAAGATGCGTTGATCGACACCGTGGAGCCCGTGATCGAAGTGAGAACCGAAAAGGTGCATGGCGGCGTGCAACTGAGCGTGCGCGATAACGGTTGCGGTTTTTCGGACGAGATCAGAGCCCGCGTTTTTGAGCCTTATGTCACGACTAAGCCGAAAGGAACCGGATTAGGATTGCCGATCGTGAAAAAAATTGTGGAAGAGCATGAAGGTATCATTCATGTCGAAAATATCAAACCGCAGGGGGCGCAAATTTCAATTATCCTGCCGGCGGTGGAAAAGAGCGCAGCCCCGGAGCATGACCGGCTGGTATTGAATTCATCGCATAACGATCAGTAATGATAAAAATAGAGATATGAAATCTTTGCTATTAGGGTATTCGTCAATCAAAAAACTTGAAATTCATAGTTGACCGGGAAATTTGACAGTTGTAGTCAAGCTGATTAGATTCCGGTCGTGGAGAGAATGCTAAATGATAACGAACAATACGATACTGATTGTCGATGACGAAATTGGCATACGCGAATTACTGTCCGAAATTTTGCGTGATGAAGGTTATCGAGTGGCGCTGGCGGAGAATGCCGAGCAGGCGCGAATCTGGCGCACGCAAACGCGCCCCGATCTGGTGCTGCTGGATATTTGGATGCCGGATACGGATGGTATCACCTTGCTGAAAGAATGGGCCAGTAATGGTCTGCTGACGATGCCGGTGGTCATGATGTCCGGCCACGGTACTATTGATACAGCCGTGGAAGCTACGCGTATCGGCGCTTTCGGTTATCTGGAAAAGCCGATACCGTTGCAAAAATTACTCAGCACCGTGAGCAAGGCTTTGCGCGGCGGGCAAAACAAGCCGCAGTCGGCGCTTTCGCTTGTTTCTCTGGGCAAGGGCGCATTGATCAGCGATCTCAGAAAAAAACTGGAACAAGTGGCGAATCTGAAAACTCCGCTGCTGCTGATGGGCGAACCGGGCGCGGGTGCGGAAATCTGCGCGCGTTTCATGCATCGTCCCAATACGCCGTGGGTGGAGCCCGAGACGTTGACGATTTTGGCCGAGTCGCCGCTGCAATTGCTCGAGCTTGCGCGCGACGGTTTGTTGTTTCTTAAGGATGTTGGTGAAATCAGTAAATTGGCGCAAAAAGGTTTGTTGTTATTATTGAGCAAACTACAGAAATACAATGTCCGGCTGGTTTGCGCGACTTCTCAACCATTGGCGGAGCTGACGGCACAAGGCGCTTATCACCCCAAGTTGTACGAGATATTGAGCAGTCTCAGTATCGGTATTCCGGCATTGCGGGCGCACCGGGAGGATATTCCCGAACTTGCCAATCAAATTCTGTCGCGCTTTGTGGAATCGGGGGAAGCCTCGTCCACGCTGCAATTCAGCACCGCAGCGCTTAATTGTTTGCGCAATTATGACTGGCCCGGCAACCTGACTCAGTTGACCGGTGTGGTGCATTCTTTGGCGTTGACCTGCACGGGGGATGAGATTTCCGCCGAAGCGGTGCAGCAAGCGATGGTTTTTCCGGAATCGGCTTCAGCATCGGTGGCGCCGGAAATTCCACTCGATCTTTCGTTGCGTGAAGCGCGCGATCTATTTGAGAAAACGTATTTTGAGCGCTTGATCGATCAAGAAAACGGCAATATGACACGGGTTGCCGAACGGGCCGGATTGGAGCGAACCCATTTGTACCGCAAAATAAAATTACTGGGAATTAAATTGCGGGGGAACTGATTTTGCCGGGATATTCCGCTGCTAGCGGATTGGTTTTAGACACAAAAAAGTGAAGGTCTCTAGTTGTCGTATCCGCTATCTTAGGGGATAATACCGCAATTTATTTATCTGCCGGTACTGTGCTCCCAATAATTGGGTGTATGGTTCGGTCTTTTCTATTATTAGGGAGTTAGTATCAATGGGGACATTCAAGGATTTTGACGCGCCGGTATTTAAGGAATTAACCAGTGCGATACGCGCATTGGCGATGGATGCCGTGCAAAAAGCCAATTCCGGTCACCCCGGTATGCCGATGGGTATGGCGGAAATTGCCGAAGTGCTGTGGATTCATCATCTGCGTCATAATCCTGGCAATCCCGCGTGGGTTGACCGCGACCGGTTTATTCTTTCCAATGGGCATGGGTCAATGCTGATCTATGCGCTATTGCACCTGACCGGCTACGATTTACCGATGGAAGAAATTAAGAAATTCAGACAGTTTCATTCGAAAACACCGGGTCATCCGGAATACGGCTATACACCGGGTGTGGAAACCACAACCGGTCCATTGGGGCAAGGCATCACCAATGCAGTAGGAATGGCATTGGCGGAAAAAGTGCTCGCTGCTGAATTTAACCGCCCCGGTTATAACATTGTTGATCACTTTACCTACGTTTTTCTGGGCGACGGTTGCTTGATGGAAGGCATTTCGCACGAAGCTTGTTCTTTGGCGGGTACTTTGGGACTCGGAAAACTGATTTGTTTTTACGATGATAACGGCATCTCCATCGACGGTCATGTGGAAGGATGGTTTACCGACGATACACCGAAGCGTTTCGAGTCTTACGGTTGGCACGTTGTGCCGAATGTGAACGGTCACGATCCGGTGGCAATCGAAGCGGCCATCGAAGCCGCCAAGAAGGTGAACGACAAACCGACGATGATTTGCTGCAAAACGGTCATCGGGATGGGATCGCCCAATTTGGCCAATACCCATTCGGTGCATGGCGCTGCATTGGGTGACGCGGAAATTGCCGCAGCGCGTCCGCATATCGGCTGGCATCATCCGCCGTTTGAAATTCCACAGCATGTTTACAGCGCGTGGGATGCCAGAGCAAAGGGTCAGAAACTGGAAACCGAATGGAATGAGAAATTCGCTGAGTATGCGGAAAAATATCCTGCCGAAGCAGCCGAATTCAATCGCCGCATGGCGGGTGAATTGCCTGCCAACTGGCGCAGTCACGCCGATAGCGTTATCAATCAAGTCAATGCAAAGGCGGAAACCATTGCGAGCCGTAAAGCTTCGCAAAATGCAATCGAAGGCTTGGCACCCGTTTTGCCTGAATTGATCGGCGGTTCCGCCGATTTGGCAGGCTCCAATTTGACCTTGTGGTCAGGCTCCAAGGGGATCAGCAAACAGAATGGCGGTAACTATGTGTACTACGGTGTGCGCGAATTTGGCATGAGCGCTATGATGAACGGTTTGTCGCTGCACGGCGGCCTGATTCCTTATGGCGCAACCTTCTTGATGTTCTCCGAGTATGCGCGTAATGCGCTGCGCATGGCGGCATTGATGAAGATTCGCAACATTTTCGTCTTTACGCATGACTCAATCGGTCTGGGTGAAGACGGTCCGACCCATCAACCGGTAGAACAGACCGCGACCTTGCGGTTAATTCCTAATATGGACGTATGGCGTCCGTGTGACACGGTTGAATCGACCGTGTCCTGGGCGCGCGCCATCGAACGCAAAAACGGTCCGTCCACATTGATATTCAGCCGGCAGAATCTGCCGTTCCAAAAACGCGACGCTGCTACCATTAAGCTGATCGATAACGGCGGCTACGTGCTGTCCGAAGCCGGCAACGGTAAGCCGCAAGCAATTCTGATTGCAACCGGCTCGGAAGTGGGTCTCGCGATGAATGCGCAAAAAGCGCTGGCGGATGAAGGCATTCATGTACGCGTGGTTTCCATGCCTTGTACCAATGTATTCGATCGTCAGGAACCATCTTACAAAGACAGTGTCTTGCCAAAGGGTGTTAAGCGCGTTGCGGTAGAAGCGGGTGTTACCGATTTCTGGCGCAAGTATGTCGGTCTGGACGGCGCGGTAGTCGGCATGGACACATTTGGAGAATCAGCTCCAGCTGATGTGTTGTTCAAGCACTTCGGTTTCACCGTCGAAAACGTCGTCAAAACGGTTAAAAGTATTCTCTAAATCGGATTGTAATTTAAAGACCGGAGATTGACTCCGGCAAGCAGGTTTTTTATTTGAGGAGTTTAGAATGACAATAAAAGTAGGTATTAATGGGTTTGGTCGTATCGGGCGTATGGTTTTCCGCTCAGCAGTACAGAATTTCCCGGACATCGAAATCGTTGCAATCAATGATTTGCTGGAGCCGGACTACTTGGCTTATATGTTGAAGCATGACTCAGTGCATGGCCGCTTTCACGGCGAAGTTTCCATTGACGGCAATACGCTGGTTGTGAACGGTAAAAGAATCCGCCTGACCGCAGTTAAAGATCCGGCCGAACTGAAATGGAATGAAGTCGGAGCGGAAGTCGTCATCGAATCGACCGGTTTATTTCTGACCAAGGAAACTTGTGAAAAACACCTGGCAGCCGGAGCTAAAAAAGTCATTATGTCGGCGCCTTCCAAAGACGATACGCCGATGTTCGTCTATGGTGTGAACGATAAATCCTATAAAGGCGAAGCCATTATTTCCAATGCTTCCTGCACCACCAACTGTCTGGCGCCGATCGCCAAAGTATTGAACGACAAATGGGGTATCAAACGCGGTCTGATGACCACCGTGCATGCGGCAACTGCCACGCAGAAAACCGTGGATGGCCCATCCAATAAAGACTGGCGCGGCGGCCGTGGTATTCTGGAAAATATCATTCCTTCTTCAACCGGTGCGGCCAAAGCAGTAGGCGTGGTTATTCCGCAATTGAACAAAAAACTGACCGGTATGGCTTTCCGCGTTCCGACATCGGACGTGTCGGTGGTCGACTTGACCTGCGAATTGGAAAAAGAAGCGACCTATGATGAAATTTGCCAGGCGATGAAAGAAGCTTCTCAAGGTTCCATGAAAGGTGTGCTCGGCTATACCGATCAGAAAGTGGTATCCACCGACTTCCGTGGCGAAAGCTGCACCTCCATTTTTGATGCAGAAGCTGGCATGGCGCTGGATAAAAGCTTTGTGAAAGTAGTCGCATGGTACGACAATGAATGGGGCTATTCCACCAAAGTGCTGGAGATGGTTCGTACTGTCGCTAAGTAATTTTGTGCGGACAGGTAAGCAATGCGGGAAAAGGAATTCCGATTGCTCTGCCTGTTTTAACTATCTCATTTATTAAGACATAAAGGGTAGCGCTTGCTATCCTTTATATTTTCTTAAGGACAATTCTGGAGCTTACCGTGTCTGTTATTAAACTTGTCGATCTCGACCTCAAAGGTAAACGCGTATTCATTCGCGCCGATCTCAACGTGCCCGTGAAGGACGGGAAAGTGACTTCGGATGCCCGTATTACCGCTTCCATGGCAACCATCAATCATTGCATCAAACAAGGCGCTAAAGTGATGGTCACTTCTCACTTGGGCCGCCCCGAAGAAGGCGTGTGGACAGAAGAAAATTCTCTGAAACCCGTGGCCGATAATATTGCCGGTCGCCTTGGAAAGCCGGTTCGCCTGATCAAAGATTGGGTTGATGGCGGATTTGATGTGGCCGCCGGAGAGCTGGTGGTATTGGAAAATTGCCGCATCAATAAGGGCGAAAAGAAGAATGTAGAGGAAACCGCGCAGAAGTATGCGAAATTGTGCGATGTTTTTGTCATGGATGCCTTTGGTACTGCGCACCGCGCAGAAGCTTCAACGCATGGCATCGCCAAATATGCGCCGGTGGCTTGCGCTGGTATTTTGCTGACAGAAGAATTGGATGCGTTGACCAAAGCGCTATTGAATCCGGCGCGTCCGATGGTGGCGATCGTCGGCGGTTCTAAAGTTTCCACCAAGCTGACCGTGCTTGAGTCGTTGTCGGAAAAAGTCGATCAACTGGTGGTCGGTGGCGGTATCGCCAACACATTCCTGAAAGCGACCGGTAAAAATGTCGGCAAATCGTTGTGCGAAGATGATTTGGTTCCGACAGCCAAAGCGTTGATGGATAAAATGGCGAAACGCAATGCCTCGATTCCGGTTGCGGTTGATGTGGTCGTCGGTAAAAAATTTGATGCCAATGAACCGGCAGTATTAAAGGATGCCGGTAATGTGGCCGACGATGACATGATTTTTGACATCGGCCCGAAAAGCGCGCAGGAACTGGTGGACATTATCATGAAAGCGGGCACGGTAGTATGGAACGGTCCGGTGGGTGTGTTCGAGTTTGATCAATTCGGCGCTGGAACCGAAAAAATCGCGCGCGCGATCGCGGATACGAAAGCATTCACGTTAGCGGGCGGCGGTGATACCATTGCGGCTATTCAGAAGTATGATATTTACGACAAAGTTTCTTATATCTCAACCGCGGGTGGGGCATTCCTGGAGTTCCTGGAAGGTAAAAAACTCCCGGCAGTAGAAATATTGGAGACGCGTGCCAAATAATCAACCAGAAAAATCATGATCCGAAGAACAAAAATCGTCGCGACACTGGGTCCCGCCTGCAGCAATCCTAAAATCCTGGATCGCCTAATCCGGGCTGGTGTTGACGTCGTTCGGATCAATTTTTCCCACGGCACACGCGAACAGCACATTGAATTTGCCGAAATGACGCGTTCTCTGGCGCGTGCTGCGGGGCTTACGGTTGGGGTGCTGGCCGATTTGCAAGGGCCGAAAATCCGTGTCGGCAAATTTGAGCACGGCAAAATCCGGCTCGAAGTCGGTGACCAGTTCATTCTGGACGCCAATTGTGAACTGGGTAATCAGGAACGGGTCGGGCTGGATTATAAGGAACTGCCAAACGATCTGGAAACCGGCGCCACACTGATGCTCGACGATGGCCGTATTGTGCTCGGTGTCTCGCATGTGAAGGGCCACCAAGTATTTTGCGTGGTCGAGCAAGGCGGCATCCTGTCGAACAATAAAGGCATTAACCGCAAAGGCGGCGGGCTTGGCGCGCCGGCTTTGACCAGTAAGGATCTGGAAGACATCAAAACCGCTGCGGAATTCGGCGCTGATTATTTGGCTGTATCGTTTGTCCGCTCCGGAGACGATATCCGCCAGGCGCGCGCATTGTTGCAGGAAGCGGGTGGCAGAGGCATGGTCATGGCCAAGATTGAGCGTTCCGAAGCCATTTTGGCGCTGGATGACATTCTCGATGCATCGGATGCGATCATGGTGGCGCGCGGCGACTTGGCGGTTGAAGTGGGCGACGCTGCCGTTCCGGCATTGCAAAAACGAATGATCCGCTCGGCGCGGGCCAACAATAAAACCGTCGTTACCGCGACGCAAATGATGGAATCGATGATTACCAATCCGATTCCGACACGCGCTGAAGTATCCGATGTAGCCAATGCGGTACTGGATGGCACCGATGCAGTGATGCTGTCGGCGGAGTCCGCCGCCGGTGAATATCCGGTGGAAGCGGTTGAGGCGATGGCCAGGGTTTGTCTGGAAGCGGAAAAGGAATATCTGGTCAATACCGACCGGCGCATGCAGAATATTAACCCGTCCTCCATCGAAGAAGCGATCGCCCGCGCAACGATGCATACCGCCAGCGGTTTGCAGATTCGCGCCATTGCTGCATTGACGCAAAGCGGTGTGACGGCGTTGCTGATGTCGCGCCGGAGCTCCAAGGTACCGATTTTCGCGTTGAGTCCGAACGAAGAAACACGCCGCCGGGTGACATTGTTCCGCGGTGTTTATCCGGTGGAATTTGGCGCGGGGTTGAATGACCCGGAAGAAATTTTGAATTTGGCGGAACAAGAATTGCTCAACCGCGGTGTAGTGCGAACGGGCGACATCATGGTGATGACGATCGGCGAGCCGGTCGGTAAAACAGGCGGCACCAATACGATGAAAATCATCAGGGTCGGTGAGTGGAAGACAAGACAAGGCATTGATGCAACTTGAATTACCGGTTGCATCGTTTCCCGGATACACACCGGCTATCATGCAAAAACAATCTAGCAGTATTCAAGCGGCATAATCGCTATACTAACGGCTATAAAATTTTATTAAGTAAATAGAGGAGATCTAAATGGCACTCGTATCACTAAGACAATTACTCGATCACGCGGCGGAAAACGGTTACGGCTTGCCCGCTTTCAACGTCAACAATCTGGAACAAATCCAGGCGATCATGCAAGCCGCAGACGAATGCAATAGCCCGGTGATCATGCAAGGTTCCGCCGGTGCGCGTAAATATGCCGGTGAAGCTTTTCTGCGTCACTTGATTGCCGCCGCTGTCGAAGCATATCCGCATATCCCGATCGTCATGCATCAGGATCACGGTGCATCGCCATCGGTTTGCGTCAATGCAATCCGCAGCGGTTTTTCGAGTGTCATGATGGATGGTTCCTTGCAAGCGGATGCTAAAACACCGTCTACTTACGAATACAACGTTAATGTTACAGCCGATGTCGTTAACATCGCGCACTCCGTTGGCGTATCGGTAGAAGGCGAGCTGGGTTGCCTGGGTTCTCTGGAATCCGGCATGGGCGAAGCGGAAGACGGTCACGGCGCGGAAGGTAAGCTGTCACACGATCAACTGTTGACCGATCCCGAAGAAGCCGCAGATTTCGTGCGTAAAACCGGCGTCGATGCATTGGCGATTGCGATCGGAACGTCGCACGGCGCGTACAAATTCACCCGCAAACCTACCGGCGATATTCTGGCGATCGAACGCATCAAGGAAATCCACGCGCGCATTCCCAATACCCACCTGGTCATGCACGGCTCCAGCTCGGTACCGCAAGAATGGCTGGAAATCATCCGTCAATACGGCGGCGATATCAAAGAAACCTACGGTGTTCCTGTGGAAGAAATCCAGGAAGGCATCAAATACGGTGTACGCAAAGTCAACATTGATACCGACATCCGCCTGGCGATGACCGGCGCGATCCGCCGCAGCCTGGAAAAAGACAAAAGCAACTTCGACCCGCGCAAATTCCTGAAGGAAGCAACCGCCGCCGCAAAAGACATTTGTAAAGCGCGCTTCGAAGCCTTCGGCTGCGCCGGTCAAGCCAGCAAGATCAAAGCCATTTCACTGGAAGACATGGCGAACCGCTATGCAAAAGGTGAATTGAACGCGGTTATTAAGTAAGTCAAATCTTAGAAGTAATCAATGTGAACCTATGATTGATTGTGTAGCCTTGCATGATCAATCGTAGGATTCAGAACAAGAAGTTGCTGTAGTGTTTTCACTCTTTGCACATGTCTAGTGCAACAATCAAAATATTCCTGGTTCACGGAGATCCCAAACGGCTTCGTACTGCGGAATTGTCGAATTGGACTGGAAAGGCTGTCGCCGGTCCTCGAAGTGAATTTGAAGGCGTCTTTTCTCGTGAAGAATCAGGTGGTGCGGGAGTCTATTTCTTGACGGGCTCCGATCCAGAGTCGGGAAAACCAGCAATCTATATTGGTGAGGCTGAAAGCATACGCGATCGAATCAAAGCGCACCTGGAAAAAGATTTTTGGAATCAAATTATCTTTTTTATCAGTAAGGACGAGAACTTAACTAAGGCTCACATACGCTTCCTTGAAGGAAAGCTGATAGACCAAGCTCGCAAATCTGAGCGAGCTGTAGTTACAAACGGACAGAGTAGTGGAGCTCGATTGCCTGAATCACATAGAGAGGATATGGAAATATTTTTGGAGAAAATAAATCAACTATTACCGGTATTAGGAGTAGAACTTCTTGTGCCAACTGCAACAAAAGCCGTGACCGAATCGGAGCACAAAAAACTATTTTGCGAGATCAAAGGGATTAAAGCAGAGGGGCATTTGACACCGAATGGCTTCGTGGTACTTAAGGGTTCTCGAGCAATTTTGATCGATAGAGCTTCATCGAAAAATGGCCTTGGGCAATGAATATGCGTCAGCGCTTAAAAGATGAAGGTGTATTGGAGGTCAAAGATGATGCTTTGGTATTTACAAGAGATGTAGAGTTCACTAGCCCAAGTTCAGCAGCAGCGGTGATTCATGGCGGGCATGCAAACGGACTCACTGCTTGGAAGGATAAAAAGGGAAAAACTCTTAAGGAAATTGAATCGTTATAACCAATCACTCCTGAAGTGTTGTATGCAAAGAGATTCTTGGTAAATTTTAATTGTAGTAGTTCAGACTTGATCTGACAGAAGGGTCTTGCCAAAGGGTGGGATTACCCGGTTTGATAGAGGTGCGAATCTTTATCAACGAAACGCGAAAGCGTAAAGGAGTAATCCCATGAGTAGTT
>JAFEEV010000242.1 GCA_018240935.1 Pseudomonadota bacterium | reverse complement strand
GGAGGTTCCTGGTTTTTTACGGTCAATCTTGCCGAACGCAAGACCAGCCGCTTATTGGTCGAGCAAATCGATTTGCTGCGTAGCGCATTTGAATATACCAAGCAACGCCACCCCTTTCGCATGGATGCCGTCGTTATTTTGCCGGATCACTTACACTGTGTCTGGACACTGCCGCAGGCCGATGCAGATTTCTCAACCCGATGGAATATGCTGAAAGGTTACTTTTCCCGTCACATAACGAAAGGAGAGAAAATTTCTGCCAGCCGGAAATCCCGCCGGGAAAGAGGAATATGGCAACGCCGGTTCTGGGAGCACCTTTTACGTGACCAAAATGATTTTAACCGGCATGTCGATTATATTCATTGGAATCCTGTGAAACATGGCTGGGCAAAAAGCGTCAGTGATTGGCCTTATTCCAGTTTTCATCGTTATGTTGAACGAGGCATCTATCCTGAGAATTGGAGGAATCATGAAGGTTATGATATTGAGGGGCTTGAATGATTTGTCCGATGCGCCTCCTTGCAGTCGACACATCCTACATAGCTACCTATTGAAATTCCCAATAAGCACCCCTAAATTCCGAGCGCTAACCGGGTAAAAAAGCCGGATATTTTTAACCGCCGCTGTGCTATTCTTGCGGCATTTTTTTACCGCATAAGAAGATATGGAACAAAAAGATAACTCTCGTACACCACCGGCGCGGAGAATTCCCGCCATTGCGCATTTTCTTTTCTTCACCCGCTGGTTGCAGTTGCCCTTGTATCTCGGGCTGGTGTTGGCGCAGTGCGTGTATGTGTTTCACTTTTGGGTTGAATTGACCGATCTGATCGGCGCTGTGATGGGCAACAAAAATGCCTTGGAGCATATCCTCGATACCGTTACGATCAAGGGCGCGGAGAGGCCGGTCAAGCTGACCGAAACGGCCATCATGCTGGTCGTGCTGGGATTGATCGACGTGGTGATGATTTCGAATCTGCTGATCATGGTCATTATCGGCGGGTATGAGACTTTCGTCTCGCGCATGAATCTGGAAGGGCCCCCGGATCAGCCGGAATGGTTGTCGCATGTCAATGCATCCGTGCTGAAAGTCAAATTGGCCACGGCGATTATCGGGATCTCGTCGATCCATTTGCTGAAAACGTTCATCAATGCCAGCGCGTACGACGAAAAAACGCTGCTGGCGCAGACCGGCATTCATATGGCGTTTTTACTTTCGGCCATCGCCATTGCCTATTGCGACCGCATTATTACGCAGACCAGCATGCAGTCGGGCGATCACTGATCGCGCTCGTTTACTGTCTCAGGCAACGGCTGTTGCATCGCCCGCTAGTCGCAGAATGCCTTGCAACGCGGTAGCCACGGCCTGGCGGCGGACGGCTTCGCGGTTGCCGGTAAAGTAACGGGTTTCTTGTTGCACTAAACCATCCCGCGCCGCCCAGGCGAAGCACACCATGCCTACCGGTTTCATGGCTGTGCCGCCGTCCGGACCGGCGATTCCGGTGATCGATACGCTGATCTGCGCATGGCTGCGGTTGAGCGCGCCAATGGCCATTTCCTGCGCGGTCTGCGGCGAGACGGCGCCATGCCGGTCCAAGGTGGCTTGCTGCACGCCAAGCATTTCGCATTTGGCGGTGTTGCTGTACGTGATGTAACCGCGCTCGTACCAGGCCGAGCTGCCGGACACTGCCGTGACCGCCTGACCTACCCAGCCGCCGGTGCACGATTCCGCAGTCACCAGCATCCAGCCGCGTTGAGCAAGGCATTGCCCTGCTTGTACCGCCAGTTCATAAATATCGTGTTCAATATCGGAAATTTTCGATCCCCTGCGGAGCATATGCTGGCCTCATTATAGGGGAATCGGGCGGTACCGCAGCGCCGATTTATTTTTTACTTTTTTACCGCGAGTGCAGTACTATTCGAGCAAAAGTATTTCCTGGCGGACTAGCTGGTCAAGGTGCCGCTCCATTTTCAATCATGTTTTTTCACAAAAGAGGTATCCGCATGCGCAATTTGTTCCTGGCAGTGATGATTTTCGTTATTCCAGCGCCGGTATTGGCAAGTGATGTGGGAGTTACCATCAGCATCGGCCAGCCCGGTTTTTATGGTCAGATCACCTTGGGCAATCAGTATCCCGTGCCGCCGCGATTGCTGTACCCGAATCCTGTTCTGGCTATCCCGCCTGCGGTTGCTGTGCAGCAGCAGCCGGTTTATCTCTATGTGCCGCCGGGTCATGCCAAACGATGGGATAAATACTGCCATCGCTACAATGCCTGTTATCAGCCGGTCTATTTTGTGGAAAAAGACTGGTATAACAACGTCTACGTGCCGCATTATCACAATCAAGGCGGTTATTCCGGCGGCTACCACGATGACGGCCGGTATCATGACGACGATGACCGGGCCGAACGCCGCAGCTATGACCGTCAACCCGGGCGCGGCAATGGCGGTCACCATGATAAAGGCGATCGTGGAGACCATGGTAGAAAAGAACACCACGAACGAGGCAACCGGAAAGATTGACGGTTTCGTTTTAACCGTTCCGGTTTGAATTACCGCGCATTCAGATTTTTGTCCATGAATGCGCCCAGTGATTTTATCCAGGCTGGTTGCATGAAAATGAAACCGGTATTGTGGCTGCCTTCCAACGGGAGAAATTGTTTCGGTTCAGGCGCTGCCTGAAATAATCGCTGGCCATGCCGGAACGGCACGATGTCGTCCTCCGGGCTGTGTGCGATGAAAACCGGACAAGATACCGATTGCAGCGATTCCAGCGTGTTGTATTCAAAGCGGCTGATCCAGCGCACCGGCAGGAATGGATAGATTTCCACTCCCAGCTCGGGAACGGAAGTAAAAGCAGATGCCAATACTAGCAAGCCGGGCTTCTCGCGCGCCGCCAGCCAGCTTGCCACCGCACCGCCGAGTGATTCGCCGAACAAAACGATTCGTTCAGGCGCAATCCCTTTGGTTGCGGTCAAATATTGCCAGGCCGCCTGTGCATCACGATACATGCCGGTTTCCGATGGTGTGCCGCTGCTTTGGCCGTAGCCGCGGTAATCGAACAGCAAGGTGCTGTAACCGAGCCGCTTGAACATCGTCAGGTAATTGATGCGGTGCGAAATATTGCCGGCGTTGCCGTGAAAAAACAGCACCGCGCCTTTGGCATCCGGCACGGGCATCCACCAGCCGTGCAGCGTTTCGCCATCGCTGACCGGGATGCTGACGTTGGCGTAAGCCAAACCGATTGCGCCCGGCGTGTTGCTAAGTTGTTTTTCCGGGAAGTAAACCAAACGCGCTTGACCGAAATACACCAGCAAGGCGAAAACCAGATAGACGGCGCATAACGCCATCGACACATTGATCAGCGTTTGCACGGTTATTGTTTGGGCGGTTGCTGCAGATCGATGACGATATCGGCGCCCAGCTTGCCGGTGGTAAACGCGGAATCGCTGAACCTGGGAAAGCCGGTCTGTTGTTTAGGATTGTTGGATAGGCCGAAAGGCTCTTCGGGCAGCAAATTCCAGCGTTTTTTCAATTTGCGGTTAGCGTCGATGTCATGATAAACGGCCACGGCGTAAGTACCCGGCTGTTCAAGATTCATGCAGACTTTTTGCTGGCCATCCGCCGCCGGAATGCGGACCTTGCGCTTGCGCCCTTTTTTGAATAGGAAATTGTCCGGATCGTCATACAACTCAACATTCAAAACGCCGCCGGCTTTCATATTGTTCACCGTTACCCGGACCTGAGCGCTGCGCGCGTTGCAGGCATCGGGCGCTTCTTGCGGCCGGATATTCAGTGTTTCGTCAGCCTGCGTTGCTATCGGGCTTAACAAGCTTAGTGCCAGCAGCAGCGGACAGGTCAATTTTCCAGGAAGTAAGGATTTCATATTGTTCATTGAATCAGGATGTGTGTTGTGTGTATCAAGGCTGTTTTTTGAACAGCAAGGAAGAAAGGCTGCCTATTTCAACAAGAATTCCGCTTTGCTGCCGATCTTCTTGCCGCTATCCTCATTCTCGTGAACACCGACGACAAAAATGCGTTCGCCGGATATTCCGCCGTTTTCAACCAGCCAATTGCGCGCCGCGGTAGCCCGGTTTTCCGCCAGCGCCTGCAAGTCGCTGTCAGTAATCGCGCTGTGCGTCAGCATGAGCTGTTCCATCTCCGCATCGGGAATGCTCTTGGTCAATCCCACGGCATTCTTGGGTTTCTCAAACGATTCTTTTTTGTACGCGATCTCAAGGTACTTGCTGTATTCCTTCGGAGTCAGCGTGATGTTGGCTAGCGCGCCGCTGGCGATGCCCTTTTTGGTTTCTTCGGCGATCTTTTGCGCTTTTACCTTGCTTTGCAGCATGGCTTGCTTCAATCCTTCGTAATCGGTCTCCGGATCGATATGGCCGGAAATTTCCAGTTTCAGCGACGGACGGTCGGTCAAAATACCGGCCAGGGCTTTTAAGCGCGCCGCCGAGTCGGCTTCGATGTCGGCAAAACCGGGTGCGAAGGAGATCTCGGATAATTCTTCGCCACCTTCGAATACCGATCCCAGTAATGCGAAAGGCGAGGTGATCGCCTTGGAGATCATATTGATAAACGCGTTAAAGACGATGTCGCCGAGATTGAAGTCGGGGTCGTCGATCGATCCTTTGAGCGGCAGATGAAGGTTGATTTCGCCGCGGCGATTTTTCAGCAGTGTGATGGCAAGATCGAGCGGGAGCGATACCGCATTCTCGCTTTCGACCTTCTCACCGAGCGTGAATTGATCCAGAAAGATTTTGTTGTCCGCTGTCAATGCGCCATTTTCGATCTGGTAGTTCACATCGGCCGATAGTTTTCCCTTTTCAATTTCGTAGCCGACGTACTTGCCGGAATAAGGACTGAACGGCGGCAGATCGATGTCTTTAACCTGCGCCATGATGTCCATCAGCAGTTGCGCGCTGAACGGATCGATCGTGCCGTGGATATGCAAAGGCGCGGTTTTTCCGACCATGCCGCGAATGTCGATTTTTCCCGATTTACCGGGATAGAGCGGACCGACTTGTCCGGTCAGCGCGGTCAGGTTGGCGCGGTAATTCGGTTTAATGAAACGGTCGTTGAAATTGATGTTGCCTTGTTGCAGATAAATCTTGGCGATATGTACCGGGGTTTCCCCTTTTGCCCCGGCTGCGCCGTGCTCCTTGGATTCCACTGCGGTAACCGCTGCTGTCGGCTGCGCCGGTTTTTCGGTTTGAATGATTTGCTTCAGATTGAGACTGCCGTCCGGCTGGATGATCATGCGCGCATAAAAATCGCTCAAATACAGCGCGCCGATATCCACATGCAGCGGATCATTGCTGAAATTGAAACGGTTGATATCGAGTTTTTTCCAATGCAGCAGATCGTAGGCATTTTTGCTGTCGAAGATATTGAAATTGGCCAGCTTGCCATCGCCGTTTACCTGAATTTTCAATGGCTCGCCGCTGGCTTTGATGTTTCCGGCGAAGGAAATGTCGCCGCTGGTGAGCAATGCGGTCAGCTTGTCGCCCAGCCAGCCTTGCAGCGACACCAGATCAACCGCGCTGAAATCCAGCAGCAAATCCGCCGTCAGCGGCGACCATGCCAGCGCGCCGCTGGCTTTGATGCTGCCATGCTGATTGACACGCCCTTGCATGGTCAGCTGCAATGGCTTGACGCCATCCAGATCGATGTCTTCCAGCGCCAAGTCGAGCGAATCGACAATCATCGGCGTGACCTTGGTCATCGACAGATCTTCGTAGCGTAGCTTGGCAGCTTTGAGCTGAATGCTCTTAAGCTGCGGTTTCCAGGGCTTTTCGGTGGCCTCCGGCTTATTTTTATGGGCATCCGCACGAGCAACATTGTTCTGTTCCGCTGCTTTCCCGGCGTTTTTGACCGGGCTGGCGGAGCGCGAAGGTTTGCGCGCCGGGATCGGGATCTGCGCTGCCTGTTGGGTAGTTTGTCGGGTAGTTTGTGCCGCTTGCGCGGGTGCGCCGGTCGAACTAAAAAGCCGGGAGAGATCGAGATTACCTTGCGCATCGCGGCGCAGCGTCGTGTTTAAGCCATCCAACGTAACTGTGCCCAGGGCAATCTTCTGCGCCGCGGTATTGACGGTGATGTCCGGGATCGCCAATTTGGCAAATGATAGTGCCGGTTCTTTTTCGCCTTCGCGCGTCAGCAATGCCTGGTCGATGTTCAATTTGATGCGCGCGGGCTTTTGCCCGCCCAGATCGACGTTCGTCAGCGCGATATGCAATTTTTTCAAGCTGGTTTGATAAGGTGCGGCGACGGTAGTATTTTTAATCGCCAGCTGGCGCAGCGACGTGGCGCCGGTGATCGAAATTTCCGGCGCTTTGTCCGGTTCCTGCGCGAAACTAAGCTTCAGGTCACTGTCGTAGAAACCGGATAGCAGATGAATGCCTTCGGGCAAGGTGATATAGCGGTTGTAACGCGTTAAATCGGCGTTATCGAGCTTGATGGTCAAGGCTGCTTGCTGCGCAGCCGTGAAAAGACGCAATTTGCCGTCGATTGTGAGGGGCGCATCGTTGATTTTTGCACTGAAACGGGGCTCTATCCAGTTTTCCTGGGCGCTGTTGATATTGGCGGCGACGGGAATACTGAGATTGATTTCGCTGACGGTATGCCCGGTATTTTCGTATTGGTCGATAAATTCGACACGGCCGTCCTGAATGGCGATATTGCTGATGGAAAACGGACTGCCTTGATCGTTCGCAGGGACTTCCTGATCCGAGGGTTGCTGGAGCCGCTCCAGAATATCGGAAACGTTCAGTTGATCTTTGTCTTTCCGCACCAAACGCAGTTGCGGTTCCGACAGCGTGATTGACGTAACAACAGGCGCGCGCTGTTTCAGCGATTCAAAGCTGGCGCTGATGTGTAGCGTGCTAAAGGAAAACAGCACCGGGCGCTCTTCCGTCGTGCCGGTTTTTTCATCAATGCGAAAACCCTGCACGATCAACTCAAGCGTGCGGGGTTTTAGTTCAATCGATGCCACGGTTACCGGGCGTTGCAGATATTCCGACAGGTGAATTTCGAGCTGGGATTTAGCATAACCGGGTAACCAGAAAGTGGCGAGCGCGATTAAT
>JAFEEV010000241.1 GCA_018240935.1 Pseudomonadota bacterium | reverse complement strand
ACGGCCTGCCGGAAATGTCAATGGTTATTTCTTCTTGGCGCGCAATCTTCGGGCTTCTTTCGGATCGATAATCAAAGACCGGTAAATTTCGATTCTGTCGTGCGGCTGCAATACCACTTGCGGCTGTGTGATTTTGCCGAAAATGCCCAGTTTGTTTTTGGCCAGATCGATTTCCGGAAATTGCTGCAAAATCCCGCACCGCCGGATCGCCTGTTCTACCGTACAGCCCGGCGGTACATCGAGTTTCTGCAGAATCTGGATGTGCGGCAATGCGTAAGCGACTTCGATTTGCATCGATACCGTCAGCGTTTGCCGTAGATTGTTTCCGCCCGCTCGATGAAGTGTTCCACGAAACTGTTGGCAATCATGTGAAACACCGGACCGACCAGTTTCTCAAGAATCTTGTGCGAGAAGGTGTAATGCAAGCGGAATTTGATCTTGCAGGCATTATCCGACAACGGGATGAATTGCCAGTAACCGTCCAGATGCTCGAACGGGCCATCGAGCAGGCTCATTTCGATCAAATCCGGCGGAAAGCGTTTATTTTTGGTGGTAAAGCTATGTTGAATATGATGATAGTCAATTTTGACGGTGGCATGCGTCGTCACTTCGTCCTGCGGATCGACGGAAGTACCGCCGCACCAAGGAAGAAACTCCGGATATTTCGCGACATCGTCGACCAGCGCGAACATTTGACTGGCCGAGTATTCAACCAAAACTGATTTTTCTATTTCTGCCATAAAAGTAAGTCACCCCGTATCATGAGGGAATACCGAAAAACTGATAAAATGCACGAAATTTAGTGATTCCCACCGATTTCATACCCGCATGAGTATAGTACAAAATAAAAAAGCCTTTCACGATTATTTTATCGAGGAAAAGTACGAAACCGGCATGGTATTGGAGGGCTGGGAAGTCAAAGCCATCCGCGAGGGCCGGGTTCAGTTGAAAGAAGCTTATGTTATTATCCGCAACGGCGAATTGTATCTGATCGGCAGCCATATCAGCCCGCTCATGACCGCATCAACGCATATCCATCCCGACCCGGTCAGAACGCGCAAATTGTTATTGCACGCGGAAGAAATCCGGCGGCTCATCGGTAAAGTGGAGCGCGCCGGTTACACGCTGATTCCCCTCGATATGCACTATAAAGCGGGCAGGATCAAACTGGAAATCGGCTTGGCCAAAGGCAAGAAGCAACACGACAAGCGCGAATCCGAGAAACAAAAGGAATGGGAACGCACCAAGCAACGCTTGATGCGCGCCAAATGAGGCAACCGGTAACTTGTTACCGGATTCGATTTTAGCAATCATCTTTTTTACGAATATGCAAAAACCTATTGCGATCTGGTTATTCATCTGTTGTGCCCTGGTATTTGCCATGATAGTGGTCGGCGGCGTTACGCGTCTGACCGACTCGGGGCTTTCCATCGTCGAGTGGCAGCCGATTGTCGGCACCATGCCGCCCATCACGCAGCAAGACTGGGATGTGCTGCTGGAAAAATACCGCGCTACGCCGCAGTATCAGCAAGTCAACAAAGGCATGAGCGTCGACGAGTTCAAAAGTATTTTCTGGTGGGAATATTTTCATCGCCTGTTAGGCCGCCTGATCGGTCTGGTATTTTTTGTGCCGTTTGTTTATTTCCTGGTAAGAAAGCAAATCGACCGGCCGCTGGGCGTTAAACTGGCAGGAATATTCGTGTTGGGCGGAATGCAGGGATTCATGGGCTGGTATATGGTGATGAGCGGTTTGGTCAACGATCCGCACGTCAGCCAGTACCGTCTGACCGCGCACTTGGGATTGGCTTTCGTCATTTTCGCCGCGATGTTCTGGGTTGCGCTCGGATTGCTGTCGCCGCAGCGCGAATATTCTCCAGGTAACGAGAAACTGCGCGGCTTGCGGCGGTTTTCCTTCAGCCTCACGTCATTGATTTTTATCATGGTGCTGTCCGGCGGTTTCGTGGCCGGCATTCGCGCCGGTTTGGCCTACAACACCTTCCCGCTGATGAACGGGCATGTGATTCCGCCCGATCTCTTCATCCTGGAGCCGTGGTATCGCAATTTCTTCGATAACATGACCACGGTGCAATTCGATCACCGTTTGATCGCCTGGATACTGGCTTTCTCCGTGCCGATTTTCTGGTTGAAATCGCGCACTGTGGAATTGCAAGGAACCACGCGTCTGGCATGCAATCTTTTTCTACTGATGCTGGCGGTGCAAATCAGCTTGGGCATTGCAACCTTGCTGCATGTGGTGCCGATTCCGTTAGCCGCGTCGCATCAAGGCGGAGCGGTGCTGCTGTTTGCCGCGTCGTTATGGGTGAGCCACCGCTTACGTTAGTCATTGGCCGGGGCGGCTTCGCTCCGGTTAAACAGCTCCAGGCTAATTCCAGAATCCACAGCAATGCAGGAGCGCGCGAAACAGAAAAAATCTGCAATGGATAAAACAGCCGGTTCCAGTCCTCTCGAATCCATTCCTGCAAAACCCAGGGCGAGACGCAGACGAGTCACGAGCACTCTCCACCGGAATGCAGTCGACAATGGCAACAGGAAACCAAGGAGGCCAGCAAGAAAAAGCCGGGCGGGCGGATTCAAAAATACATTCCTGCTGACCGGCATTGAAATCTTTGGCTTAAGCGCCGCGGCCGTGTGCGCGGTCATCATGCTGCTCGGTTATTCCGCCGGACGGTTCTCCGGCAGCAGTTTTTTCGGTCATTTGCTGCCCTTCACCGCCGGTGTATTGGTATCGATCGTGGCCGCCGCTCTTTTTCTGCTCGGCTGGTGGAAGCTGCGGCAATGGCTGCGGCGCTATTCGGATTTTTTCCCGCCGGCTCTGTCTATTTCACTCGCCTTTCTGATTGCCTGGCTTGTCACGCACGACCAATTCACGCTGGCTTACGGCAATTTCCGCACCTTGGTCGGCGGCAAGGAAGAAGCGGGGCGCGTGACGATTTCGCATCAGGTGTACGCGGCGTACCGCCGCCATGATGCGGCGCAACTGCAAAAAATGGTCAACCGTTCTCAGGAGTACCGCCAGGCAATCGAAGACGCGGCCCGGTCTTTCGGTATCGATGTCCATTTGCTGCACGGCATCGCCGCGACGGAATCGTCGTTCATTCCGCGCGATAGCCACGACGGCGGACGCGGCCTGTTTCAGATCACCCGCGTTCCGGAAACCGTCATCGCACAAGCGCGCAAGCGGCTCAACGTGGAAAAAATTGTGCTGGACAATCCCCGCCACAACGCGTTTGTCGCCGCCGCCACCTTCAAGCATTACCTGGCGGAAATGAAAGACGATCTTTTTCTGGGATTGCTGGCCTACAACATCGGTCCGGCAAACGGCGGCTTACGCTTCATCATGCAGCAATACGGCGCCACCGATTTCACCACGATCCAGCCCTACCTGCAAACACTGCCGCGCGACTACCCGATCCGCGTGCTCGCCTATTCGCTGGCATTCCGCCTGTGGCAGCAGGAAGGCCGCTTGCTCGCCTACGAGGAAGGCAACAACGCCATGCGCATCCAGCGCATCGGCATACCGGGACTGCGCGCCGGTTTGTGATCCTGCGCGCCGTTGCGCAAGATTTACTCCCGCTATTTAATCCACACCGTTTTGATATTCACGAATTCGCGGATGCCGTGATACGACAGCTCCCTGCCGTAGCCGGATTCCTTCACGCCGCCGAACGGCAGGCGCGGGTCGCTTTTGACGATGCCGTTGACGAACGTGCAACCGGCATGAATTCGCCGCGCCAGCGCTTCGCCGCGCGCCGCGTCGCGCGTCCATACGCTGCCGCCCAGGCCGAAATGGGTCCGGTTGGCCAAGCGGATCGCTTCTTCGTCATCGTTGACCCGCACGATTGCGGCGACCGGCCCGAACAGTTCTTCGTCGAACGCCGCCATGCCCGGTTGCACATGATCCAGAATCGCCGGCGCGTAATATGCGCCCTGTGTGCGGATGAAAGCGCCGCCGGTAATCCGTTGCGCGCCCGCGGCCAGACTCCGTTCGACCTGCGCGTGCAGATCGGCGCGCAGGTCTTCGCGCGCCATCGGCGCGATGCCGGTGGTATCGTCTCTAGGGTCGCCGCTCTGTAGTTGATCAAATAGTGTTTTTAATTGCGCGACAAACGCATCGGCGATGGCGTTGCTGAGAATGAAACGTTTCGCGGCAATGCAGCTT
>JAFEEV010000240.1 GCA_018240935.1 Pseudomonadota bacterium | reverse complement strand
CGCCGACTTGCTGGAAATATGTGAATTGAGTCACTTCCATGCCGTTCAGCCAGGTTTCCCAGCCCAATCCCCATGCGCCTAAGGTCGGGTTTTCCCAATCGTCCTCGACCAGGCGCACGTCGTTTTGCGTCAGATCGAAACCCAGTTCGCGCAACGAATCGAGGTACAGATCCAGGATGTTTTTCGGCGCTGGTTTCAGCACGACTTGAAACTGATAGTAATGCTGCAAGCGGTTCGGGTTTTCACCGTAACGGCCGTCTTTCGGGCGGCGCGACGGCTGCACGTAGGCGACTTTCCACGGCTCGGGGCCGATGGCGCGCAAAAAAGTGGCGGTGTGGCTGGTGCCCGCGCCCACTTCCATATCGTACGGTTGCAGAATGGCGCAGCCCTGTTTGTCCCAGTAGCGCTGCAAGGTAAAAATGATTTCCTGAAAAGTCAGTGTCGGCATGAAGCGTCGAGTTCTATCGTTAAATTAAAAACATGCGGATTTTACCGGGTTTTCCGTGCGGCGCGGAAGGCGGATAGCAATCCGATGCTCAATAACAACACCGCCAATCCCAGCACCGGGTAATTGCCTGTGCGCACATACGGTGTCGCACCGGTGAAGCCCTGCGCCGATCCGTGCAGCGCCGCGGTCGTGAAGATTTCGATGGTATCCAGCACGCGTCCGCGCTCGTCGATGATCGCGGTCACGCCGGTGTTGGTGGCGCGCAACATGTACCGGCCGGTTTCCAGCGCGCGCATTTGCGAAATCTGCAAATGCTGCTGCGGCCCGATCGAGCGCCCGAACCAGGCATCGTTGCTGACGTTCACCAGCAGCGTGGCTTGCGGCAATTGATTGATGATTTCCTCGCCGAATACGTCCTCGTAACAAATATTGATCGCCACGCGCTGCCCGGCGATGGCCATCGGCTGTTGATCCAGCCCGCCGCGCGAGAAATCCGACAACGGAATTTGCAGCACTTGAATCACCCAGCCGAACAGCGGCTTAAACGGAATGTATTCACCGAATGGCACCAAGTGATGCTTGCGGTAGCTTTGTGGCGGTGACGAGCCGAAACTGAACATGGTGTTGTAATACGCATCGCCGTCGGAATGATCGCGCTCGGCCAAGCCGATCAGCACATCGCCGTTGTTATGCTTGGCATGCGCGGCCAGGTACGACAAGTACGATTGCGGCATGGTATCGCTGAACAGCGGGATGGAGATTTCCGGTGTGACGATCAGGCGGCTGCCGCTTTCCAGTATCAGCTTGGCGTAGGTTTCCATGGTGCTTTCCAGATGATCGGGGCGCCACTTCATATCCTGCGGGATATTGCCTTGCAACAAACTCACGCTGACCGGTTCTCCCTGCGGCTTAACCCAGTCGATAAACTGCAAGCCATAGCCGCCGCAGCCAATCAGCAACAACGGTAAACCGTAACGCCATTGCTTGAAGCCTTTGTCAAACCAGAAAAAAAGCAGCGCGGCGCTGAATATCAATATCAGCGAAATACCGTAGACACCCACAATCGGCGCAAACCCCGCCAAAGGACTGAAAGGTGCTTGCGAATAGCCCAGCGCGAGCCAGGGGAAACCGGTAAACAATGTGCCGCGCAGCCATTCGGACAGCATCCATAAGGCCGCTGCCAACGATGCCCAAAGCCAAGGTGAGGTCACGCGCAGCCGGGTCAAAAGCCAAAAAGCCAGCGCCGGAAAAAGCGACAGGTAAGCGCACAGGATGATCAACGCAACTACCGCGATGGGCATCGGCATCGCGCCGAAATCGTGCAAGCTGACATAAATCCAGGTTACGCCGGCGCTGAACAACCCCATGCCGAACCAGAATCCCAGCGCGGCGTTTTTCAGCGCGCTTTGACTTTTGTGGCAAAACGCCAGCAACAGCGCCACGGTTACGACCGGCACCGGAAACAGATAAAACGGCGCAAAACCGAGTACGGTCAGCATGCCCAGCACAAATACAACCGCCAGCTTCAAGAATGGATTTTTCAATCGCGTCAAAATTCGAGATGATGAAAGTGGAAAAAATTACTGCGCCCCGGAATGGCCGGAAGCAATCTGAAACTCCGCTGAACTTTCATAATTCAATGATGTTCTCAGGATTTGCTTTATCATAAATTAACCGGCGACATCTTGGCACGCAATTTTAATTCCACCGCCCGGGATGACATTCCCAGCGACTTATGCTAAATAATTATTTATTCACTTTATTGGCGGTATAAAAGTAGAATATGCGCACGATGCGGCGGAGGGTCCGGCGCGGCGGCGCCCGTGAAGCGACTGAATACTGGGTGATTTAATGAATCCTTCCGGATGTTGCGCGGAAATTGTGCGTTTTCCTTATATACTTGAAAATCAATCGGATTTCTCATGAAATTTAAAATTCTAGGGGTGTTATTGCTATCCGGACTTACTGCCTGCGCGCAGCTTCCCTCCAACAAGGAAGCGGAAAAAACGGGAGAACCCGCTGATCCGGAAGAAATCAGTCAACAAAATCTGCCAAAGCAGGAGCTGACTGCGCCCATTCTGTTTGATTTTTTAGTCGGCGAAACCGCATTACAGCGCGGCAATTTGGAAATCGCCGTCAACCGCTACGTGAAACTGGCGAAAACGACGCGCGATCCGCGTATCGCCAAACGCGCAACGGAAATTTCTTTGCATGCCGGTAACCCATTTGCCGCGGAACAAGCGGCCGCGATGTGGGTTGAGCTTGAACCTGAATCTGCCGATGCCCGGCAGACCATTGCCGCGCTGCTGGTCAATCTCGGCAAGCTGGACGCCGCACGGCCTCATCTCGAAAAACTGCTGGCCTCGGAAAAAGAAGGGGTCGGCAATGCCTTTATGCAGCTTAACCAATTGCTGGCGCGCAATCCGGATAAAGCGGCAACTTTGAAACTGATTCAACAGCTCGCGCAACCCTATAAGGATTTACCGGAAGTCCACTTCGCCATTTCCCAAGCGGCATGGTTCGCCAATCAGCATCCGCTGGCCCAGGAAGAAATGCAGCGCGCCCTGGCCTTGCGTCCGGAATGGGAAATCGCCGCGGTTCACAACGGCAGAATATTGCAGCGCAATTCCGTTGAGCAAGCGCGCGAATTTTATCGTGACTACCTGGATAAATATCCGGCATCGAATGAGGTGCGGGTCGCCTATACCCGGTTGCTGATCGGCGCCGGTGAAGCTGATCAGGCGCGCGATCAAATTCAATGGCTGATGGATAAAAATTCCGAAGACGCCGAAATCATGCTGGCAGCGGGATTATTGGCTACGGAAATGGGCGATTTCGCCACCACCGAAACAAGTTTTAAAAATGCGCTGGCACTGGGGTATAAAGATAGCAATGCGGTGTACTTTCACCTGGCGCAGATTTATGAAGAAACCAATCGCCCCGATTTAGCCATGGAAACTTATCAAATGGTAAAAAGCGGGGGGCGTTATTTACCCGCGCAAATCCGCTATGCGGATTTGTTGGCATTAAAAGGCCATTTGCAGGAAGCGCGCGAGCATCTGAAAAAACTTCCCGCCGCCAACGATCAGCAGGCGGCGCATTTGATATTGGCGGAAGCGCAGATTCTGCGGCGCGCCAAGGCTCATCAGGAAGTTTATGACTTGCTCGACGCCGGGTTGAAGAAATTGCCGGATTATCCCGAACTGCTTTATGATCGCGCCCTGGCAGCCGACAAGCTGGGCAAATTTAAAATCCTGGAACAGGATTTGCGTAAACTGATCAAACTCAAACCGGACAATGCGCACGCTTACAATGCGTTGGGTTACAGTTTCGCCGAGCGCGGCACGCACTTGCCGGAAGCGTTGAAATTGATCAGAAAAGCCGTTGAGCTCTCTCCCGACGATCCCTATATTATGGATAGTTTGGGTTGGGTATATTACCGCATGGGAAATTTCACCGAAGGTCTGAATTTCCTGAATCTGGCTTTTGCCGCCCGCCCCGATCCGGAAATTGCCGCACATTTGGGCGAAGTGCTTTGGGTCAAGGGCGCTAAAGACGATGCCAAAAATATATGGCGTTCCGCATTGGAAAAAGATCCGGATAACGAGATCTTGCTGGAAACATTGCAACGTCTGACAAAAAAGAAAGCGCTCGATGATTAAGGAAGCTCTGAAAAAGGTAGCGAGCGACGGTCAGGCAAGGCGAAATCAGGTGAAGAAGCGCAGTTTACAAAAGGTAAATGAGCATTTTGAACCTGATTTCAACGCAGCATGGCCGAGCGCAGTAGTTTCTCAGAGCTTCCTTAAGTCCGTTTTCATCGGCGCAACCGGCACATTGTTCAATATCATCAAGCAGCGCGCAATGAATCTTTGTGAGACTGCCAATCAATTAAAATGCTAAATACTTCTCCAGCACTGGAATTCAAAAGCAGCACTTTTTTCGCGCCCATCCTGATTCTTTATACCAATGATCTGACCGCCATCGAACAGACGCTGCACGAAAAAATCAGCCTGGCGCCGGAGTTTTTCAAAGACTCTCCATTGATTATCGATCTGCGCGAACTGAACAAACAAAATCTGAGCCTGGATTTTTCCCAGATCATACAGCTGCTGCGCCGAGTGAGCTTTTTTCCGGTCGGTATCCGCGGCGGCAACGAAAATCAGAATCAACAGGCGCGCGCGTTGTTCATCCCGATCGATACGGTGCGCGAGCAAGGCAGCACGCTCATGATCGGGGCGGAAGCAGCCAAGCAGGAAACGGCCCCGCAACCGGCCGCACAACCGGAAGCAGCCACACCCAAAGAACCCGTCCGGGCGGTTCCGGTTCCACCGGTTTCCGCAGCGGCAACCTTGGTCACGCAACCGATCCGCTCGGGGCAACGCATTTACGCATCCGGCGATTTGATCATTTTGTCGCAAGTCAGCGCGGGCGCGGAAATTATGGCTGAAGGCAATATACACGTCTATAATACGCTAAGAGGGCGTGCGCTGGCGGGGGTACATGGCAACACAGCCGCCCGGATATTTTGTTTCGATTTGCAGGCGGAGCTGATTTCCATCGCCGGCGATTATAAAACCAGCGAGGACTTGAACAAGCAAACGTACCGGCATCCCGTGCAGATCTATTTGCAGAATCATGCGTTGATCATTAAAGAGATCGCTTAAGACCAAACAGCAAAGGAGGCTCAATTGGCAAGAATCATAGTCGTGACATCAGGCAAGGGCGGTGTTGGTAAAACAACCACAAGCGCAGCGATCGCCATGGGATTGGCGAAAAGAGGGCACAAAACGGCCGTCATTGATTTTGATGTGGGGTTACGGAACCTGGATTTGATTCTCGGCTGCGAACGCCGGGTGGTCTATGATTTTATCAACGTAATCAATGGCGAAGCCAGTCTCAATCAAGCACTCATCCGCGATAAAAACTGCAATTTGCTGTATATCCTGCCCGCCTCGCAAACGCGCGATAAAGACGCACTGACCCAGGAAGGCGTGGGCAAGGTTTTAGACGAATTATCCAAGGATTTTGAATATATCGTGTGCGACTCTCCCGCGGGTATCGAGAAAGGCGCGAATCTGGCGCTTTATTTCGCCGACGATGCTTTTGTCGTCACCAACCCGGAAATTTCCTCGGTGCGCGATTCGGATCGCATGCTGGGTATTTTATCCAGCAAATCACGCCGGGCCGAAAGAAACGAAGAACCCATCAAGGAATATTTGCTGCTGACCCGGTATGATCCCGATCGCGTCAAACTCGGTGAAATGCTCAGTCTGGAGGATGTGCAGGAAATCCTGTCGCTGGATTTATTAGGCATCATTCCGGAATCGAAATCGGTCCTGTCGGCATCGAACGCGGGCATGCCGGTCATTCTGGATGAAAAAAGCGAAGCCGGTCAGGCATACGCCGATGTCGTTGCGCGCTACTTGGGGGAAAAACTGCCGCATCGGTTTATCGATGGTAAACAAGGGTTTCTCAGAAGGCTATTCGGAGGAAGAAAATGAGTTTACTGGACTATTTCAGATCATCCAAACCTAAAACCGCCCCGCTGGCCAAAGAGCGCCTGCAAATTCTGGTTGCGCACGAGCGCAAATTCCGCAACCAGCCTTCTTATTTGCCGCAATTGCAAAAAGAATTGCTCGACGTGATCCGCAAGTACGTCAATGTCGACCAGGATGCGATTTCCGTCAATTTTGAGCAAGACGATAATCAGGAAACGCTGGAGCTCAACATCGTATTGCCGGATTATCAACACACCAACAAGACGATCAATAGCTAGCACGCTGGTAATCGGACAATTGATTTCCATCGGCTTTGATACTGAATTACCGGGAAACAGGTGCACAATCCGGTCGTGGAAGATTATTCTGGCGATTTTGGCCAGTTGCATTTTTCCGCTATTTTCCGGTTGTCAGTTGCTACCCGTTCAGACACAACCCGAAGCGGCCGTTACCACCATTCAAACCGAGCCTGTCCCGGGTGCTCACAACGCAACCGCTGCTGATTTCAATATTCTGGGCAGAATCGCTATCCAGGACGACAATCAAAGTTTCTCCGGCAGTTTCCGCTGGCAGCATCTGACGGACAGCGATGAAATTCTGCTAT
>JAFEEV010000023.1 GCA_018240935.1 Pseudomonadota bacterium | reverse complement strand
CGGAAATGGATAACCACGGCAACAGCGGAGATTATCACGGCGCCAATCAAAACGTAATCAAATGCAACGTAAATTGGACAGCACTAAGTAATGAATATTCTGGCGGGACAATTGCAGTACACGTGTACTAACAAATGGGGAGGAATGTTCTATGTACTTAAAAAAATCCAAACTTATAATGGAACACGCTGTATTCGTTAAATAAATTTTGCATTGGAAATATACAAAGTTTAATTGGCTAGTGGGTGGTTTGAAATTTAAGTTAGTTGTAAAGAGCGAAGATTCTAACAACTATTTTATGTTGCAACTATAAATTCAAGGAGTGAATTATGAAATTCGAACTGAAAAAAAATTGTCTGGCGCAAGTTGTAGCAATTGCTTTATGCGGTTCTTTTGTTACAGCGGCACAAGCTGCGCCAACCGTTATTAGCGGTTTTGGCACAACTTCTGCAACAATTGATGATGCAGGTTACTTTTCTTCGGCAGGACCTTTGGGCTTGAACTTTAACGGAAGAGAATTTGTTAACCTCGGTACATGGGCATCCAACTGGTCGCTTAATGCCAATGGCGTATCTGTCGCCGTTGCCGACCAAGTAGTTGGTAACAATCCATTAGCAACCACCGCTTTTGGCGTAGGAGGCAGCATTTCCGTTGTCACCAATCTTGGCGGCGGCGGTGGCGGTTGGGGACTGGTTGAGACTGTAAGTATTCCAGCAAGTGGTCACGTTGCAGTTGGGATCCAATTGACCAATAACACAGGTGCAAATGCTACCGGTGTGCAATGGGGCGTTGGCGTTGATCCAGACCAAGGTGTTCCTGTTGGTTTAGGATTTGGCACGACCAATGTAATCGGTGCATTAGGAAACAATGCTGCAGTTACGGCTACCAGTCTGGATGGATGGTCGTTAACGCTGCACAATACAACCAGTGCATCGGCTTTTGCGATTGCACCGTATATCGATCCATTCAGCTGCTGCAGCCCGGTTAATCCAGCTGCTATGTTAGCTGCAGCTCAAGCAGTCGGTAACTATGGTTTTGCAGATAGTTCGATTAACTTGGCTTACGATCTTGGCGCCATTGCAAATGGCCATTCAGTATCGTTTGGTTATGAATACATTATGGCTGTTCCAGAACCGGAAACCTACGCTATGTTGCTGGCAGGTCTCGGTTTGATCGGCTTCTCAGCACGCCGCCGTGTAGCAGTGTAATTTGAAGCAAGCTTTAGTTTTTAGCCACAGAGATGCGGTTTTCTCTGTGGCTTTTTTGCATTTAAAGCCTGGCAATTTTCATTACTAACAGTGGTAATTAAAACTCCAGTGAACAATTACAATGAACTCTATTGGAAATTTAAGTTTGTTGAACTGATCTGCTATCGATGTCATGGAAATCGATAATTTAACGGGATGGGGAATTTACTGTTCAATTTGATTGATTGCTGCAATTTTTTATACAAAGCCGATCAATCATGAACTGCTTCAATCAATTTCATAATGCAAACTTGAGCAAGCGGATAACGGTGTACAATTCAGCAAAATGAATCTGCAAAAGCTATCTGCCAGTGAAATAACTTAAGAAGGAAGCGGTTGTTATGAAGAGACTCATTGCTACTATTTTTTTTATCGTTGCTATTTCTCTATCCGGGTGCGTGGCATCGTCAGGAAGTCATCAAGCGGCTTATATCTCACCAGCGCAATTCCAAACTTATAATTGCGATGAATTATTGGCGGAGATTGTGCGAATTCAGAACAGAGTCGGTCAATTGACAGGCAAGCCGGACGATAAAACACAAGCCAAGGATAAATGGGTTCTGGGCACGGATTTATCGCTATCCTGGGCAACCTTGTTTGCGCTGGGAGGAACCAAGGAGCAGGAAGCCGAGTACGCACAACTAAAGAGTGAATATGATGCGATTCAGCAATGGGCGGCCATCAAGCAATGTCCCGGCGTGATTCCGCCAGCTGAAAAACCGCCGGAATTTGATCCTAATCTGGTCGATACGCACAAACTGGATAAGGCATTAAACCAGTTGTGAAGGTGTTTTGGTCATTGTCGTTGATGGGATTTCCTTAAGGAAGCTCTGAAAAAGGGAAGCGAGCGACGGTGAGGCAAGGCGAAATCAGATGAAAAAGCGCTGTTTACAAGATGTAAATGAGCATTTTGAGTCTGATTTCAACACAGCATGATCGAGCGCAGTAGTTTTTCAGAGCTTTCTTAAAGACGGCGATGCCGTGCTAGATAACGGGGTGTCCAGCCATGCGGTATTTTGTGCACGAAATGATAGCGCGCCACATGATAGCTGGGATCGAAGCCGTAGAAATTGAGTTGCATGCGGCGAAGCTCTTCGTCTCGATAACTTTGTAAAGGTTTTTTCTGCTCGTCGCATTGGCGCTGCTGCCGCTTTTGCTGTAGCAGCGGAAAAAAACCGGGATCCGCGGCGAGCGTTTCAGCGATGCCGGTTATTTTTTTCTTGAATTCTTGCGGATTTAATGCGAAACAATCATCGATCAATCCGATCTCGCGGGCTTTCTGCGCGCTGACCGGCAAGCGGTTCTGTGTCAATGAATTTACCTGCGGCGCGTTGACCCGCCGCGGCAGCAGATATGTCCAATATTCCGAGCCGTAGAGATTCCCCATGCTTTTATAATGCGGGTTCAGAATCACGCTGGTGCGCGCAAAGATATAATCGGCCGCCAGCGATAGGAATACACCGCCAGCGCCGGCGTTGCCTTGCAGCGCGGCGATCGTGAGTTGCCGATCGGTGGTGATGACGGCATGCACCAGATCGTTCATGGCATTGATGTTGCGCCACGATTCATCGGCGGGGCTGGCGGCGTGTTCGATGTGATTTAAATGAATGCCGTTGCTCCAAAAATCCGCGCCTCCCATGAGTACGATAACGCGAACATCCAGACTGGCCGCTTTAAGATAAACGTCACGCAAACGTTGGCATTGGGCGGTATCCATCGCGCCGTTATAAAAATCAAAATACAGATAGCCGACGTCATTTTTTTGCTCGAACCAAATATCCCGGTAAGTATCGGCGGCTGTTTTTGCGAAGGGATCATCCGGTATTTCCGGCACATCGGCTAAATGGTTTTGTAGCGCGGTTGTGGCTGCCAGTTTGAGAGCCGGTTCGGCATCTTGTTGGCGTTTCAAGTGACCAATCCAGATGGCGCCATCGGTTGTGGCGCGGCATACGGCATTGTGGCGCTTGGCTATGATGGTTCCGGGTTTGCCCTGCAAGCTTTCTTCATGGCAGGCGTTGAACAGATAATAGGATTCACCGAATAATGTATCGAGAACACCGGGAAATCCATCGGCGGCGTGGATTTTTCTTAGGATTGTGCGCGCGTTGTCATGCTGCCAATCGATGCGGCGATCGCTTTGCCGGATGGGAGCATGCAAGCGTCCTTGAACGTTAGCGCGCGAATAATCCAGTGGTTCCGGTTGATAAATACCGGATTCAAAACGCTTGATCGCTATCAACACAGCACGGGTTGCCGCTTCAACAACCTCGTGCCGGTAAAGACTGCTTTTTTTGGCGGACCGCATCGGGAAAACCACCGACGCCCAGATATCACCGGCGTCCATTTCCGCATTGGCTTGCAGCACTGTTACTCCCCATTCGGACCGATCTTTCATAATCGCCCAATCTAGCGCGGAAGGGCCGCGGTCTCCGATGATTCCAGGATGCACGATAAAACAGGTATGGGCGCGCCAGATTTTTTCTGGAATGGCGCGTTTCAGAAACGGCGCGATAATCAGATCGGGTTGGAACAATTCGACGGCTTCGCAAGTGACGGCGTCGTTGATATCGAATTCGACGGACAATTCATGTCCGCACTGTGTTAATTCAACAAACAGCCGTTGCGCCAGGCAGTTGAAACTGTGCGTGAGAAACAGAATTTTCAATTCGCGGAGTCTAGCAAATGCGCGGCAGTTGTTCACCGCTTAGCCAGTCGACAACACGCGCGCCGCCGAAACAGGTTTGCATCTGTACAAAACGATGCGAATCTTCGATGATTTCGCCGATGATCGCGGCGTTTTTGCCGAGCGGGTGGGCGCGCATCGCGCGCAATAAGTTTTCGGCATCTTGCGCCGGGCAGATGGCGACGAGTTTGCCTTCATTGGCGATATACAGAGGATCCAGGCCGAGAAATTCACACGCCGCTTGAACTTGGTCCTGAATCGGCAGGCTGCTCTCATGAATCATCATGCCGACCGACGATTGCTGGGCAATCTCATTCAGGGCGGCGGCAATTCCGCCGCGCGTGGGGTCGCGCAATACGTGAATGTCAGGGGTGGCGGCGATCATTTGAGCTACCAGTTCGTGCAAGGCGGCGGTATCCGATGCGATGCTGGTCTCAAACGACAAGTTTTCGCGTTGCGCCATGACGGCAACGCCATGATCTCCGAGCGTGCCGGATACCAGTATCTTGTCGCCCGGGCGCGCATTTTCTGCGGAAATGTGAACGCCTTCCGGCACCATGCCGACACCGGTCGTGGTGATAAACACGCCGTCGCCGCTGCCTTTTTCGACAACTTTGGTGTCGCCGGTGATAATCGGCACCTGCGCGGTTCGCGCCGCTTGCGCCATGGAATCGACAATGCGTTTGAGATCGGATAACGGAAAACCTTCTTCCAGAATGAAACCGGCGGCCAGATAGTGGGGCATTGCGCCGGCCATGGCAATATCGTTGATGGTGCCGTGCACCGACAAACTACCGATATCCCCGCCGGGGAAAAATAAGGGAGTGACGACGTGGCTGTCGGTGGACATTACCATGCGCCCGCTGAAGCTTGGAAAGCACGCTTGATCGTTCATCTGACGCAAAAATTCATTATCAAATGCGGCTACAAACAGTTGCTGGATCAATTGCGCCATTGCGCGGCCGCCGCTGCCGTGCGCCATCTCGATGCAGCCGTGTTTTAAATCGAGCGAGCGGGAATATCCGGGCTTCACAATACCTTTTTGCGTCATTAATTTTCCTTGATCACGGCATCATTTCTTTCACGCAACCGGCCGTAGCGGTAATGAGCGGCGCACGCGCCTTCCGCGGATACCATGCAGGAACCGACCGGATTTTCGGGGGTGCAGACGGTGCCGAATATTTTGCAATCCTGCGGCCGCTTGACGCCGCGTAAAATGGCGCTGCATTCGCAAGCTTTGTTGTCGGCAATGGACAGCGCCGGGATTGAAAAGCGTTGCTCGGCATCGAAATCGGCATAGCGTGATTTGATTTTCAACGCGCTGTATGGCACCCACCCCAAACCGCGCCACTCGAATGTGCGGCGCAATTCAAAGACCTCGGCTACCAGCGCTTGCGCTTTGATATTGCCTGCCGGTAGAACCGCGCGGGTAAATTCATTTTCAACTTCAGCGCGGCCTGTGTTGATTTGGCGTATGAGCATCAAGATTGCTTGCATGACATCGAGCGGTTCAAAGCCAGCGATTACCACCGGTTTTTGAAATTCTTCGGCAAAGTATTCATAAGGTTGGCTGCCGATGACAACGGAAACATGCGCCGGACCAATGAATCCGTCTAGCGGGACCAGGCCGAATGCGCGCACTTCAGGCGATTGCAGAATATGCGAGACCGCGGAGGGCGTCAGGACGTGGTTGCAGAACACCGTGAAATTTTTCAGACCGAGCGCCTGCGCTTGTTGGATTGCGATAGCTGTGGGCGGTGTCGTGGTTTCAAATCCGATGGCGAAGAAAACCACCTGGCGTTGCGGATTTTCTTGTGCGATTTTTACGGCATCCGCGCTGCTGTATATCATGCGAATGTCCGCGCCGTGCGCTTTTGCTTTCAGCAAGCTCATGCCATTACTGGCCGGAATACGCAGCATGTCGCCGTAACTGCAAAGTATTAACCCCGGTATTTGCGCCAATTGGATCGCATTTTGCACGCGGCCGATCGGCAGAACGCACACTGGACAACCGGGGCCGTGAATCATGTGCACATTGGCTGGAAGCAGATCGACGATACCGAAACGTGAGATGGCGTGAGTGTGTCCGCCGCAAAATTCCATGAAATGGTAATGCCGCAATGGATCGGCTTCGGATGCGATTTTGGCGGCGATTTGCTGTGCTAGGTCACCCGCGCGAAATTCATCGATGTACTTCATGTTGATGGGCTCATAACTGCGTCAAGATAGATCTTGGTCATGACAGGAAATTTCGGCAAACATCGCCAATGTGCGCTCCGCTTCCAACGGATCCAGCTTCTGTAGCGCAAATCCAACATGTACGATGACGTAATCCCCTGGGGCGATATCTTCAACCAGGGCCAGTGAAATTTCTTTGCGGATGCCGCTTAGATTGACGATGGCGTGATTTTCGGCGGTCAATTGTTCTACAAATGCAGGAATAGCAAGGCACATAGCCATTTAATAGGGGTTTCCAGACGGACAAATTATGACATAATTAATTATCCTTATTATCAATAACCTGAAAAGTGATTAAGCGAAGCTCATTTATTCATAACTTAGTAGTTCTTTTGATGGGATTGGTTAGCTTGTCAGTTATGCACCGTTCAGCGCAGGCCTATGACGACGGTGTGTGGATTGATGTGGATACATCGGAGCATATGCTGTTGGTGATGCGGGGAGAAGCTGTCCAAGCGGTATTTAAAAATGTGGCGATTGGGCGTTACGGCACTACCTGGTCAAAAGTGACAAAAGATGACAAAACTCCGCTGGGTAGTTTCAGAATTGGCTGGGTCAATGAGAAAAGCCGCTACTACCGTTTTTATGGTCTTAATTATCCGAATCTGGATACAGCAAAACGTGCGCTTGAAGAAAATAGAATTAACGAAGAAACTTGGCTCTCAATACTGAGAGCAAAAAGTATGGGGAAACCTCCTCCACAGAATACGCCCCTGGGCGGTCATATCGGTATACATGGGATCGGCAGCGGCGATCGAGAGATTCATCATAAATATAACTGGACAAATGGTTGTATTGCGTTAACAAATGAGCAAATTGATCAACTTGGTAAATGGATTAAACCTGGTGTATTGGTAAATATCCGTTAGTGGCGATGGAGAAGTATCCGCATGAAGTGTTTGTTGTTAATTGCTTGAATTGTGCTTTCTGAGTGAAATGGCTTTTTTATTAGCTACTTAATAGATATTTAATGGCTTCTTGTGCTAAGAGTCTTATAAATTTGTCCTTGAAGCCATTTATTTTGCGGGAAAAATCGGATAAGATTCCGCCGTGCTGACGATATTTAGGTATCGGGAGCTATTAATAGATAGTGGTGGATCTGCGTATTGAATAGAATAAACAACTTAGGAGATCGGAATGAAAGAGAAAATCCAGCATCCAGTTCGTATGTTAACGCTGGCAGCAATTGCAGGTGCTTTTATTGGGCTGACGGGATGTGCAACCACAGGACAATTAGAAGAATTGCAAAATAAGGTAAATGCTGATATCGCTGCTGCTAAAGCTGATGCGGCAGCAGCTAAATCAGAAGCGGCAGCTGCTAGTGCTAAAGCAAATGATGCATTGCGTATCGCGGATGAAGCAAACAGACGGTCAATGGACACGGAATCCAAAATTGATCGCATGTTCAAGAAAGCAATGCATAAGTAATTTCTCGAAAGAGAATGGTTGCACCCATAAAAAGCCCCTCTTAGAGGGGTTTTTTATGGGTGCTCTGCTAAAAAACAAACCCAAGAGTAGTACTTCCTTATTCTAAAACAATATTAGTTGACTGTTTTGTGTGTGCAATTGTTGCGCACGTGAACGAGAGATCAAAACAGGTATTCCGCTTCTCTCGATGATTGCCTGTTTTAACGCTTCTTGATCTATTTCAAAATCGGCGGGAATATTTTTCTTACTGCTCTTTAATGTGAGAAAGTCATTAATGGCGGTCACTACCATTTGTTTGTAATTTGAATATTTTTCCTCATCTTCTTCTAACGGGGGATGAAGTTCAATATAAAGAGAATCCAGTAACCAGCCGAGCTTAATAGGTTGATTGACGACTTGTACTTGTGTGCCGACAGGGACTTTATCGAAAAGTGCTTCGATGTCTTCAGGGTACATTCGGACACACCCCGCTGAAACGCGCATTCCGACGCCAAAAGGCTTAATTGTGCCATGTATCAGATAACTCCCGCCCCCGATACTCAGACGCATGGCATGCCGCCCTAAGGGGTTGGTGGGGCCTGGCGGTACTATACTGGGATACGGTTGTTCGCCATTGGCTATTCTATCCATCTGAAGAGATTTTGGCGGTATCCAGGTAGGATCTTTCTTTTTTTCCACTATTCTCGAAATCCCCAATGGGGTTACCCAATCCATTCTGCCTATACCTACTGGATGAGTAATGATCATTGGTTTCTCGCCTTTTTTGGGCTCTGGAAAATAATAAATCCTCATCTCAGGTAAATTAAGAAGCAAGCCTTTTCGTTCTGCATGGGGAATAATATAGCGGCTTGGCAGAATAACTGTTGCGCCATCTTCGGGCAGCCATCGGTCAACGTTTGGATTGGCCAATAAAATCTCGATTTGGCCGATATCGTATCGGCGTGCGATATCCAGTAATGTCTCTGCGCTGCTGGCGTGCGTAGTCCGTATTTGACCGAATATATCAATGTCTGAAGGTGGAAGTACCCATGTTTCAGTTCTAGCTGAGGAATTGGCAATTAGACTGAATACAACAAAAAAGAATAAAAAAAGTTTATACATAGTCAGATTTTAAATAGAGAGAGGTGTCAGGCTCGAATCATGTGAAGTGAATCTGGCAGGAATGATAACTGAAATTTTCTGATTAAAAACATGAAAAAACGGCATGGTTATGCGCTATCTGATGAAAATATAAATTGCTTGGTTGCAATATTAATTGAAGTGAAAAGTAGGAATAAATTTATCAAAAAATAAAATTGAAATTAATCATCAGAAAAACAACAAGTATGTTGCTTGAATACAACATTTTTATTGTTTGGTTAGCAAAACTTGCTTGTTTTTCTTGCGGTATGTTTCTGTATTGAGGCAAAATCAAATCAAACCTTTCCAGATTGGAAGGTCCGATCAAGCGGGGTGCATTCCACCGGACTGTATGTAGTAAGGCAAAATAGGGCGGCCCCAGTCGTTTAAACATTAAAGGAGAACTTCTGTATGAAGAAGAAACTTATTTCGTTGGCAGTAGCCAGCGCACTAGCAGTTCCGATGATTGCATCAGCACAAGGAACAAATGTAACGCTATTTGGTAGTGTACAGGCGGAATATGCTACGGTTGACAAAGAAGGCCAAGGTAACCAAGCCATGATCGGTGATAATACGGGTCGTTCACGCTGGGGAGCGCATATTACTGAAAATCTCGGGGCTGGCCTAAAAGCTAAGGCGCACATCGAATATGGCTTTAGTACTGGTACTGGTGCTATTGGTATCGCTCGGGAACGCTGGATTGCTTTGGCAAACGATAATTGGGGTGAGTTGAAGTTTGGTCGCGTACAATCTCCATTTAAAGATTTTGCCGGTGGTATGACTATTGATCCGTTTGCTTATACGACTCTCCAGGCTTCTGGTAGCGGTGGTACCATGACAGCATCAGCTAATGGTTTGGGATCTGGCGCGCAAAGCTTTGTTGATAGTGCTGCACGTTATGATTCGCCAAAAGTCGAAGGTTTCAGCTTCTCGGCTTTGTTTATGCCTGGCTATGCTAATAGATTAGATCCAACTAATGCACTTAATCTTACTACAGACACAAATGCTGGTGCTGTAGCAAATTCCGGCGGCCGTGATGGTGCGTGGGATTTTCAGGTTGCTGGTAAGTATGAAGTGCAATATCAAGGTCATAATCTAGCTGTTTTTGGTGGTTATTCTCGTGATAATGCTGGTACTAACCAAAAACTTTTAGGATTGCAGAATGAGCACGTATGGCGTGGTGGTGGTTCGTGGAGTTATCAGAACTTCAAGCTCAGTGGCCAGTACGAAAATATTACGAATGCAATCGGCGCAGCTACCTGCTCTAATGCAGCTATGTTAGGCAACCCTGCTACCGGTAATGCAGATGGTTATGGGCAATGTAATTCTGCAATGAATTTGGGTGGTAGTGGTAATATCTGGTTTGCGGGTGGTCAGTATGATTGGGGCAATACCAGTTTTATCGCCCAAGGCGGTATGACTCATGCGCACAGTGTATCTGGCGGTCCAAATAGCCGCCAAGTAAGCAGCTTTACGGTTGGTCTGATACATAATCTAAGCAAGCGTTCAAGCTTGTTTGGTGGTTATCAAAGAGCAATGGTCGACGATAAAAATGCTGTATTCAGAGATAGCAACACCTACAATATAGGTATGCGTCACAACTTCTAAGAGAGTTTTGATCTCGTAAAAAAGGCACCGATTGGTGCCTTTTTTATTGTTGTAAGAAATTAAATCTGATTCACTTCTTTCTTGGGGTAAATTTATAATTCAAGAAACTTGATGGATATTTATGGAGAGTTGCAGTCATGAGCATGAAGAAATGGACTGATGAAGAACTGATAAGTACGCGAGATAATCTTGAAGCATGGGAGAGCCGCAGCAAGAATTCGGGGGCGGGCTCAAAATTATGGTTGTTGACGGCACTGCTAGGTGCGTTTGCCATTTCAACCGGGGTTGCGTTTATTTTTCTTGATGGTATTGATGTGATGAGCGTTATACTGATCATCATGGGGACGGTTACTTGCTTCTCATGGTACCGGAGTGAAAAACAACGTAAGGATAATATTGCGTTTCTTGATGAGATCCGTAAGGAAATAAAATCCCGTAAACTGAAAGATACCGCGAAATCAAAAGATAAAGCCAGTGAACAGGTAGAAGAAGATAAAGAAGTCGTGAAGAAAGAGCCATCCGCCGCAGAATCGCAAACTACAGATAAGAATTAATGAAAGAAGAATCGGAGTTTTGATCCGAATGTGAGAATGGGTAATTTATTGACAGCATTTGCGCAATTTTTTACATCCAGAGCGGTGCACTCTGGAAAAGATGCTCCGAATGCAGGCATATTTGATTTGTCGGCATTGCAACCGGATGATCGCTTGATTTTTGAAGCTCTCTGTCAATTTGTATGGATTCAGGGTGATCCATTGCCGCTTATCTTCGATCTGAGAAATGAAATTTATACGAAACAGGGAATTACATACTCGACACTTGCCCGTCTTGTACAACTGGATTTAATCGTATTTGAAGATAGCGGTTTTGTAAAAAAAGGCTATGGCAAGCATACGCGATTATTTTACGGCGGTAAGCCCACAAAAATAGGTTTCCAGGCCGATGCCGGTAACTATCTGGATTTGGGGCATGTATTGTTAACCGAGCGCGGCAAGAAACTGGCGTTAACTTTCAAAGCACCCAGAAATCAGCCATTCTATGAATATGTGATCGGAAGGTGGCATCAGCAAGGATTACTTTTGTCATCGATACAGGTCGATCGCAATCACAATGCGGAAAAGGCCGATTGTGCGTGTTCGATCAAAGAATAAGAATGGCGCGATAGTCGTTTACATTGGTATAGGTGGCGCCGGTAATGACCAAATCGTTTAATTGCTGGAAAAATGTGTAGGCATCGTTATTGCCCAGAAATGCAGCAGCATTCAATCCCAGTTTTTCTGCGCGTGCTAACGAATCCGGCGTGATCAGCGCGCCGGCGTTGTTTTCGCTGCCGTCCAATCCGTCCGTGTCGCAGGCCAGTGCAAAGACTTCTTCCAAGCCGTCAAGCTCGATCAATAGCGAGAGTAGAAACTCGGTGTTTCGTCCCCCGCGTCCATTACCTTTGATAGTGACTGTGGTTTCGCCGCCGGACAGCAGCACCACCGGTGCTTTCAGTCCGTTTGGATGGCAATGGATCTCTCTGGCGAATGCCGCATAGCTTTTGGCAATTTCACGTGCTTCCCCGGTCACGGTATCGCCGAGAATCAACGGCGTGATGCCGAGATGCTGGAAATAGTGTGCCGCAGCAACTAAGGAGACATGTGCGCTGGCGATAATGCGGTTTTCGACTTGAGCAAAAATGGCTGAGCCTGGTTTTGGGGTCTCATGCACAATACCATCTCGACCTGCGCATAACATTTGCTGGATTGCCGGCGGCGCATCGAGATCGTAGCGATCCAACACGGCAAGCGCATCGGCGAATGTGGTCGGATCCGGTGCACAAGGCCCAGAAGCGATATGGGTTGCGGCATCTCCGGTCACATCCGAAACGATCAGAGCCAATGCAGGCGCCTTGCAAGCCGCGGCAAGCCGGCCGCCCTGGATGGCCGACAAATGTTTGCGCACCGTGTTGATTTCCTGAATGCTTGCACCGCAGCGCAGCAATTGCCGCGTGACTTCTCTCAATTCCTGCAATGAAATCCCATCGACGGGCAGAGCAAGCAGACTGGAGCCTCCACCGCTGAATAAACAAAGCAATAAATCATCCGCTGTGAGTGCCCTGACCATGGCCAGGATTGCGTGTGAAGCCTGTTCGCCATGATTATCCGGTAGCGGATGCCCGGCCTCAACCACTTTGATTTTGTGTGTGGGCAAACGGTGCCCATAGCGCGTGACCACCAAACCATCGAGCTGCGCATCGGAAGGCCAATTATTTTCAACCGCTTGCGCCATGGCGGCGGCGGCCTTGCCGGCGCCAACCACGAGTGTGCGGCCTTTAGGCGGTTTGGGGAGATGTTGCGGCGCGATGTGCAGTGGATCAGCGGCTTTCACAGCCACTGCGAAGCTTTCCAGCAAAACGCCGCGCGCATTCATTGCGCTATTTCTTTTGCCAGCATGGATTGCAGGTAGTGGCCGGTGAAACTGTTGTTATTGGCGGCAATCGCTTCTGGGCTGCCTTCCGCGATAATGCGTCCACCGCCGTCACCGCCTTCCGGGCCGAGATCGACAATCCAGTCGGCGGTTTTAATCACATCCAGATTGTGTTCGATCACGACCACGGTATTGCCGTGATCGCGCAGCCGGTGCAGCACTTTCAGCAATAGATCGATGTCCTGGAAATGCAGGCCGGTGGTGGGTTCGTCCAGTATGTATAGCGTGCGTCCGGTATCGCGCTTGGATAACTCGAGCGATAGTTTCACCCGCTGCGCTTCGCCGCCGGACAATGTGGTCGCGGACTGACCCAGCGTGATATAGCCGAGGCCGACTTCCAGCAGCGTTTGCAATTTGCGGGCAACGACCGGTACCGACGAGAAAAATTCATGCGCATTTTCCACCGTCATTTCCAGTACCTCATTGATATTTTTTCCTTTGTACTGGATTTCCAGTGTTTCGCGGTTATAGCGGCGGCCATGGCAGACATCGCAAGTGACATAGATATCCGGCAGAAAATGCATTTCCACCTTAATCACGCCGTCGCCCTGACAAGCTTCGCATCGTCCGCCTTTGACATTGAAGGAAAACCGCCCGGGCGCATAGCCGCGTTCGCGCGCTTGCGGCACACCGGAGAATAAATCCCGGATCGGCGTGAACAACCCGGTATACGTGGCCGGATTGGAGCGCGGGGTGCGTCCGATCGGACTTTGATCCATGTTGATCACTTTGTCGAAAAAAGCGAGTCCGTCGATGTGTTGATAAGGCGCGGGTTCGGCGTTGCTGGCGTAAAGGTGCCGGGCGACCGCGCGATGCAGCGTTTCATTGATCAATGTCGATTTTCCCGATCCGGAAACGCCGGTGACGCACACAAACAGCCCAACCGGCAAGTTGAGCGTGACATTCTTGAGATTATTCCCGGATGCGCCTTCGATGCGCAGCATCCGCTCAGGATCGGGGGTGTGGCGTTGCTCCGGGACAGGGATCGCGAGCTGGCCGGACAAGTATTTGCCGGTGAGGGAGCGGTCGTTTTCCTGGATTTCTTGCGGGCTGCCTTGCGCCACCACGAAACCGCCATGCTCACCGGCGCCCGGACCCATGTCAACGACATAATCGGCGATTTGGATGGCGTCCTGGTCGTGCTCGACGACGATGACACTGTTGCTCAAATCACGCAGGTGTTTGAGCGTATCCAGCAGGCGGCTGTTATCGCGCTGATGTAAACCGATGGAAGGTTCGTCCAGAACGTACATGACTCCGGTCAAGCCGGAGCCGATTTGGCTGGCAAGGCGGATACGCTGCGATTCGCCGCCGGATAACGTGTCGGCTGAGCGATCCAAGGATAAGTAATCCAGACCGACATTGTTGAGGAATTGCAGGCGGCTGGAAATTTCTTTGATGATGCGCTCGGCGATCGACTGCTTGTGACCCGATAACGCGATTTGATCAAAAAATTGTTTGGCTTTCTTCAATGGAAAAGCGCTGATCTCAAAAATCGCCTGTCCGGCTACGCGCACATGACGTGCCGACTGGCATAAGCGCGTGCCCTGGCAATCCGGGCAGACCTGCGCATTGAGATATTTCGCCAATTCCTCGCGCACTGTTTGCGATTCTGTTTCCTTGTAACGCCGTGTCAGATTCGGAATGATGCCTTCAAACGGGTGTGTTTCCTGCTGTTTGCGCCCGCTTTCGGTTAAATAGGTAAAGTGAATCTTTTCCTTGCCGGAGCCGTGCAGAATAATGGCGCGGATGGATTCATCGAGATTCTCGAACGGCGTTTCCAGGTCGAATTGATAATGCTGCGCCAGGCTGGTTAATAGTTGAAAGTAAAATTGATTGCGCCGGTCCCAATTTCTGACCGCACCGGCAGCCAGCGAGAGATGCGGAAAAGCGACCACGCGCGCGGGATCGAAAAATGTGATCTGTCCCAAACCGTCGCATTTGGCGCAGGCCCCCAGCGGATTGTTGAACGAAAATAGCCTGGGTTCCAATTCAGAGAGCGAATAGCTGCATACCGGGCAGCTGAATTTGGCGGAAAAAAGATGTTCGTGACCGCTATCCATCTCGACCGCCAGTGCCCGTCCCTCGGAATGGCGCAAAGCTACCTCGAAGGATTCCGCCAGCCGTTGCTTGGCGTCCGCAGATACTTTCAGGCGATCGATCACAACTTCGATGGTGTGCTTTTTGGTTTTTTGCAGTTTGGGCAGTGCATCGATTTCATACACTTCACCATCGATGCGCAAGCGCACGAACCCTTGCGCGCGCAGCTCGTCGAATAAATCGGTTTGCTCGCCTTTGCGCTCCACGATCAGCGGAGAAAGAATCATCAGGCGCGTATCGGCCGGAAGCTGCAACACATGATCGACCATTTGCGACACGCTTTGCGCGGTCAGCACGATATTGTGTTCGGGACAGTACGGATCGCCGACGCGAGCGAACAGTAAGCGCAAGTAGTCATGGATTTCCGTGACCGTGCCGACGGTCGAACGCGGATTGTGCGAAGTGGCCTTTTGCTCGATGGCGATGGCCGGGGAAAGTCCTTCGATCAAGTCGACATCGGGCTTTTCCATCAGCTGCAGAAACTGCCGGGCATACGCCGAGAGCGATTCCACATAACGGCGCTGACCTTCTGCATAAAGTGTATCGAACGCCAGCGAGGATTTGCCCGATCCCGATAAACCGGTAATGACAACCAGCTTGTTGCGCGGCAGATCGAGGCTGATGTTTTTCAGGTTGTGCGTGCGCGCACCCCGTATTTTTATGGATTCCATGAACTATCTATGTAAGAGTCAACCTGCTAATATACCCAACTTTTTAGGAATATCACAACCTGATTCATGTCTGCTTCATCTTCATCTGAAAAAATGTCTCCAGCGGAATTGCGCGCAACCGTCGGCCTTGCCGGTGTGTATGGCTTGCGCATGTTCGGATTGTTTATCATTTTGCCGGTATTTGCTTTTTACGCTGAGGATTTGCCGGGTGGAGACAATTACACGCTGGTCGGCATTGCGCTTGGCGCGTACGGACTCACTCAGGCTGTCTTGCAGATTCCTTTCGGCTGGTTGTCCGACCGTATCGGACGCAAGCCGGTCATCTACCTTGGATTGGTTTTATTTGTGCTCGGCAGCCTGATTGCGGCTGCGGCAACCGATATTTACTGGGTGATAGCGGGCCGGATCATTCAAGGCGCCGGTGCGATTTCGGCGGCGGTGATGGCGCTGGCGGCGGATTTGACGCGCGAGGAACATCGCACCAAAGCGATGGCGACGATCGGCATGACGATCGGCACGGTTTTCGCCATTTCCTTGATCGCCGCGCCGGTGTTGAACCAATGGATCGGCGTGCCGGGGATTTTTGCCATGACCGGTGTATTGGCGATGCTGGCCATGATCGTCGTGAAGAAAGTTATTCCCGATCCGATGATCAGCCGCTTTCATTCCGATACCGAGGCATCGCCGGCGAGTTTTACCGACGTATTGCGCAATACCCAATTGTTGCGCTTGAACTACGGTATTTTTGCATTGCATGCGACACTGATGGCGTTGTGGCTGGTGGTGCCGTTGACTTTGCGTCAGGCGGGCATGGCGGCGGCGGATCATTGGCAGATTTATTTGCCGGTTCTGATTTTTTCCGTCATTCTCATCGTTCCGGCCATTATTTATTCGGAAAAAAAAGCTAAGTTAAAGCAGGTTTTTGTCGCGGCGATAGCGGTATTACTGACCGGACAGGTGTTGCTGGCGGTGACTGCGGATTCCCTCTGGGGGACGGCTGCGGCGCTCTTGGTTTTTTTCACTGCGTTTAACTTGCTTGAAGCCAGTTTGCCGTCCTTGATTTCGAAAATCGCTCCAGTGGGCGCGAAAGGAACGGCGATCGGTATTTACAGCAGCACACAGTTCTTAGGCACATTTGCCGGCGCGGCGGCAGGCGGTCATTTGGTAGGGAATTTCGGCAGTACTGCGCTTTATGTGTTTTGCGGCTTATTATTGGCAATCTGGCTGATATTCGCTGCTACGATGAAGGCGCCGGCAGCGGTACGCTCCAGGATGTATCCGGTGCGGGAAATGACTGCCGATCAATCGGAGGAATTGTCTCGTCAACTTGCTGCGATAGCCGGTGTGTATGAAGCCTTGGTGCTGGTGAATGAACGCGTGGCGTACCTGAAAGTGGATATGAAAGGCTTCGATGAAGAAAAAGTGATTAAATTGCTTGAAGGGGGAAACATCAATGGCATCGGTCAATAAAGTCATACTTATCGGTAACTTGGGCAAAGACCCGGAAACCCGTTATATGTCAAATGGTGAAGCGGTTACCAATATCACATTGGCAACGACTGATACCTGGAAGGACAAGAATGGTGAGAAACAGGAAAAAACCGAGTGGCATCGCGTCACCTTTTATCGCAAGCTCGCGGAAATTGCCGGTGAGTATTTGAAAAAAGGCCGTTCCGTTTATATCGAAGGTAGACTGGAGACTCGCAAGTGGACCGATAAAAACGGTGTGGAACGATATACGACGGATATTATTGCCAGTGATATGAAAATGCTGGGGAACCGGTCGGGAAGCGGCAGTTTTGAGTCACCACCTGATCATGAAGAAGACAATCCGGTTTCTGGCCGGTCATCTCCAGCCAAGGCTCCAGCCGGATTTGACGATATGGATGACGATATTCCATTTTGACCGGCTAAGAACGTAACTGGCTGCTAACGTTTCTCAGGCAAGCGGATTATTCCCAGCCGTGATTCCGCCGCAGAAATGCCTGATTGCCGCCGGGGAGGCAATGAAAATTCAATGCTTTCGATGCTGCCGCCGATTTCTTTGGCCATGTTCCTGAATTCAAGAGCCAGCATGCATTTGGGGACAATAAATGTTTGCTTGAATCCAGACTTAAAATGAACAAGAATTTTCATGGCTTTTTTCCAGGTAAGTTTTATTTATTAGGGGGTTAGTCAATAAATTAACAGCAATGAAGCTGTTTCAACGACCTAAAAGAAATAAACTTTAATGGATATTGACTGCGGTTTCTTTTGCAGTTGGATTACGCGCTGAAAAAGTTTTTCACCCGATAAGTTTTTATACAGCCTCGCTGATGTTATTCTTGAGCAAGATATGGTTATCTCGATACAACCATCTCGGCCAGCTTACGGATTCCCGCCTTAAAATGCTTAATTTCCGAGCGTTCGAGCAGTACACATGGTTTGCCGGAATATTTGCAGTAATGTCTCACAGTGAAAAAAGCTTCATGGTTAACACAATCAACCGGACATAGGATCATGTCCGCCTGCTTCAAGAATCGAGGCAGATCTTCGAGGCTATCGCGTGAACTGCCATGAAACGCCATAAAACATCCGTCGCAATTTTTTATTAACCGGTTGTATTCCGGGTAAAGTTTAATTCGGCCGCCGACACATAAAACAGATCGTCCGGATAACCGGCAGCGAGTGCCGTTTTGACTGTCCGCTTCAGGTGAGAATGTGGCTTTGATCAAGGGCGCCCAATCAATGACAGAGGTGCTCGTATTCGATGCTGTGCGAGGATTAGTTGCTTGCGGATCCGGGCAGTCGAGTTTTTTCTTCCCTGTGTGCAACAAATTTGTGAAGCTATGCAAGCAGCAGGAAAAGAAAGCGCCAATGAATTCAGAATCTGTGCAATGAGAAGGAGGAATGGCGCCGGAAGCAGTGGCCAATGCCAATTTCTTTAGAAATTTCATCGTTGTGTCTCCAAGAATCAACCGCGATTAAAAAAATGGCTGGCTGACCTGGGGGCAGGCTGGCTGGCTGAATATGCCGCTGAAGAAGGAAGAGGTAAACTTCAGCGGCAGAGAAAACTAAATCTGACTTTGTAACCAGTTATGAATACCGATTTTTTGCATGACACTGAGCTGAGTTTCCAGCCAATCGATATGTTCTTCGGTATCTTCCAAAATCCGTTCAAAAATTTCCCGCGATACATAATCTTGCGCGGATTCGCAAGCGGCGATAGCGGCGAGCAACGTGTCGCGCGAAATGAGTTCAAGTTTCAAATCGCAAGCGACGCACTCTTCGGCTGTTTCCCCGATCATTAACTTGCCGAGATCTTGCAAATTGGGCAGCCCTTCCAGCAGCAGAATCCGCTCAATCAAGGCATCAGCGTGCTTCATTTCCTCGCAAGATTCTTCAAACTCGTGTTTCCCCAAGCTGTTGAATCCCCAGTTCTTGTACATACGCGCATGAAGAAAATACTGATTAATGGCCGTTAGCTCATGCTGCAGTTGCTGATTCAGCCAGCGAATAATATCAACATTACCTTTCATTTTTAGCTCCTAAGATGAATATCCCTATGCGGGCTTTGTAAGAGGAAACTGTTCTGTTGTCGTTTACATACAGTGTTTGTTCAATCCGGCTTTCGATCAGAAAAGTATTCCAGCATCACCCCTGATTTATGCATCCTGCAGTCTTACGGTTCGTGATAGTTTACGAATAGCCGGATCGCGAAGACTTACAGGCACAAATATACAGGATATGCGCCTTTTATCCACTATTTGTTAAGAATTAACTTGCCGTTCCGTGTGCGGCGCAGCGAATATTGTTCCCCCCTATGCAGTATTAACACGACATCGCCATTTTTAAATAAAGAATCGCTGTCTATTCCTGTGCCGGGATTGGAAGTTACTGATTTAGCAGAGCTCTTTATGATGGTTTGTAATAAGTTTGAGGTATTCATTGTCTTCAAGAATTAGATATAATGAGAATCATTCTCATTATATCTAATTCTTGAAGAAATGCAAGACTGGTTTATGAATTTTATTTCAGCAGCTTCCGGAATGAGGTTTCAGCCAGTGATGAATTTGATTTCTTCGAGATTTGAGGTTGTGTTGGTGCTGTGAATTGACCGGTGTATACTGCGAACTTGTTTTTAGTAACTGCAAGCCATTGAGATTTAAAATTAAAAAGATCTGAAACAGTACATTGCGTACCCTAATTATGGTGCTTTGATTTTACAATCATGATTGAACGGCGAAATTTCTATCGAATCCTCCATGTGCAGCCGGACGCACCGATGGCGGTGATTACGGAGAGTTACCGCGTGCTGGTACAAAAACTCAACAGCCGGATTGATCTGAATGGTCCGGATTGGAATATCAGCTTACTCAATATTGCTTATAACACCCTCCGGGATCCGCATAAACGTGCTACCTATGATCGCGAATTATTGAAACGCTATCATATTCGAGCCTTGAGCCAAGGCGCTTTGGGGGCAAATGCCGATTTCGAGATCGAAGGAGAGAAAAATGCGCAACCGGCCGGACTTAATCAACGGAATTATTACCGGATACTGCAAGTTCAGCCCGATGCGCCGGCGGCTACAATTAAAGCGAGCTATCTGGCTTTAAGAAGAAACGCTGCCATTCAAGATATTGCATTGCTTGATGAGGCTTACCGGATTCTCTCCAATCCGGTAATGCGCCGGCAGTATGATGCGCTTTTCGCTGGCAGTTTATTTCGTGCGGCACGCAAAACTGCCCGGAGAAATACCGGCCTGACCGGAGTTGTTCCTGTGGCGGATCATGCTGCGCCAATGACCATCCAGCATTATCGGCCGATCATCACGCGCTATTGCTCGTTTTGCAAAACTCCCAATGTGCCGCAAGCCGATCTCTATCAAAGTGAAAATTGTCTCGAATGCGGCAGCCCATTACTGTTAATGCATCAGGAGAATCCAGCAACACAGCGCACCATGAGGCGGATTTCTGTCAGCGGGAGATTTATGTTTTATCTATTCTGGCCGGGAAAGCCATGTCAAGGCAATTGCCAGGACCTTTCTCCCACCGGGTTGCGTTTCATGACTGAAGAGGCATTGGATTCCAATGACGTCATAAAGATCGATGCGCCTAGTTTCCAGGCGGTTGCCGAAGTAACCCATCAGCGCTGCGAAGATGAAGGATTCTCGGTCGGAACTCGCTTCATTGCCGTAAAATTTGATCAGCGATACGGAAATTTTGTCACTGTGCAGGTATAGATCGTGCTCATGGGGCGCCTATTTTTCTATGAGCACAAGCACACAATTTAACCGCAAAGAAAAGTAGCGGGCAGCGGCTGAACAGGGCGCAATCAAATAAAATAAGCGCGATTTTCAAGTGCGTATTTTCAGCTGGAACCAACAGTGCATGGCCGGGCGCAGTGGTTTTCAGAGCAAGTTGACGGGTATCTTGAAATAAGCCGTGCCATTTGCTTCGGCTGGCGGCAATTTTCCAGCCCTGATATTTACTTGCAGGGAAGGGAGTAGTAAGGCGGGCATTTCCAGTGTGGCATCGCGCCGGTTGCGCATGGTTACAAAAGCATCTTCATCGATACCGTCATGTATATGAATATTCTGCGCATGTTGTTGAGCCACGGTACTTTCCCATTCGGCCAGGCGTGTAGCAGGCGGATAGTCGTGACACATATATAGCCGCGTGGTTGCTGGAAACGCCAATAGTCTTTGAATGGATTTAAATAGTTGGCGTGCATTTCCTCCCGGGAAGTCTGCTCGCGCGGTACCGACATCCGGCATGAAAAGCGTATCGCCGACAAAGATGGCATCGTCAAATTGATAGGCTAAATCAGCAGGTGTGTGACCGGAGACCGCAATACACCTAGCCGTCAGTTTTCCGACCTGGAATGTTTCATCGTCCGCAAATAAATGATCAAAATGATGACCGTCGGGAATGAACTCGTCGCCGAGATTGAAGATTGTCTTGCATGTCTTTTGGACCGTAGGAATCTGATCCCCAATGCCTGTCTTTCCACCTAGTTGACTCTTGAGATAATCGGCGGAGGATAAATGATCCGCATGTGCGTGGGTTTCCAATATCCATTCAACCGTTAATCGTTGATCGCGAATAAAAGCAATCAGCTTGTCCGCTGAAAATGTACGAATGCGGCCGGCTTTGGGATCGTAATCCAAAACCGGATCAATGATGGCGCAACTTCCTCCCGGCTCATCAAAAACAACATAACTGACAGTCCAAGTAGCTGAATCATAAAATGCTTGAACACTAGGTTTCATTTTGTTCTCCTACTGTTATATCATTAAGAAAAATCTGACATTCTGCTCATAGTTCAAATATCATGTTATATAACATAATTAAGTGGATTTGCGCGTAAATGGCATAGGTTTTGAAATAAAATCAATGATATATTAATTGATTTCGATTTAATGCCGTGGCTGCGACTGCTGGAGAGCATAGGAATAGCGGTAGTTTTGCTAATGCCATTTATACTCGTATTGCGGGCATATCCGCTATCTTCGGCGGATTGTACCGGATGTGGAAAGTCGATATCGGTTGGCGTGTTGCATTTATTTCCGGATTGATGTGATCGATTGTCATTGGGGAATTATTTTTGGTTTTACCGCCGATACGAATCAAAACCAGTTGTGCGAAATTGGTGTTAGCCGGTTTTGCGATCGTGTATAAGAGGCAGCATTAGTATCCGTTTTATCAGTGCTAATTGATGAGCGGAGCGCAGAGAATGGCGAGTTTAATAACTTTGCGTGCGGGAATGATGTTTGGAATCT
>JAFEEV010000239.1 GCA_018240935.1 Pseudomonadota bacterium | reverse complement strand
TCCGCAGGCTGAAAGGATTTCGTCGAATATTCTCCAGATTCGACAAATTGGATGTCATCTTCCTCTCTTTCATCCATTTCGCTCTTATCGTTGAAGCACTTAGATAGTGTTAACAGACCCTAATTCAAGGTATCCAATCCGATCGCCAATCGGTGATACTGCCATGCGTCATCGAGCAGCAAAAAATAACCGAACAACTGGTAGCGGTATTCCGCGGAATCGACCGACGAATGGAACGGTCTATCCAACGCCGTGGCATAAATCAGTTGTCCCAAATAAAGGCCGTCGGCAATCTCAACGATTTCATCGAGGCAGAAACCGATCGGAACGGGACCGCCGATCATTGGAAAGCGATAGTGAAACTGAAACACTTTTTTCTTGTTTCCGCTGCCGCTATTCATCGGCAGGATGGATTCGCGGTCGTCCACACCGAGAAAAATGTAGCCCTGCCGGGCAAACGGCGACGGTCCGCTTTCCGACAGCGCTTGCAGTGAAGCATCCGGCACGCGGTAATTCATATCGGCGATACGCATCAGCGCATCGGCGGCGATGATGCGCTTATCCTGGATATTGCTGCCGTCCACCCAGTGCGCAGCCGCTTCATTCTCCCAAAACGCTTTATCTTCATCGGACATGCCGCGATCCCAGGCGCCGTTTTTCAAATGCTGAGCGTACACACCCTCCGCATCCCAATAATGCGCCTTGTTTTTTTCCACCAGAGCGTAATGCGGCGCGCTGGCGATATGCGTTTTGAGCTGGTGAACGCGCTCGGGATAGCGCTCGGCCAGATCGTCGCTTTCATCGAGCAGCATGCTCAACTTCCGTCCGGATATTTTTTCGTAGGACTTGCCCGCCCACGGAAAAATGTACTTGCCGATGCTGTGCCACATCAGATTGAGCACATTAGGTGTACTGTGTCCCAGCGCCAGACCGGCAAGCTGGCCGGGGAAAAGTTGTTCATCACCCGGCGTGGCGCCAGGATCGGGACAAAAAGTTTGCATAAAGCCGCAATGCAGATTGAGCGTAGCGCCGTGATAGTAATCAAAACCGGTGGTGCGTGTTGTTGCGCCATACCACTCGTTCGTCTCCTGGCTATCGGCGCGCACGTTATAACCGCGCTCGCCATGTCCCTGGAATAAACCATTTTCCACCGTTGGCGCTACGCCGCAGCGAAATAGGCGATTGAGCTTCTCAAAATATTTCAAGTTATCTTGCGGATTGCTCTGCGCGGAAATTTCCGCGCTGATCCGCTGCAACATTTGCAGAATCGATTCACCGTCATGCCGCATTTGCTTCACATCGCCATCTTCCGCACCCTTGGGCGATTCTTCCAGGATGAATGTGGTGAATTTACGCTGCAACGCTGCATCTTTTTTCCAACCCTCGGCCCAATCGGTGATTTCCGGCCAGCTCTGCACCTCTGCCGTTGCCGTTTTGGCTGCTTACGGCTTGCTTGAAATGATCGCCGTTTGCGCATAACCCAGTTCGTTGTAGCCTATTTCACCCGGACGCGGACGCAGTTGCGGAAATGCGTTATCCGCATAAAATTCCTTGGCATAGGCCGGATCGACCATCAGGAAAAACCCGTTGTTCTGATAATCGTACGGATCGCTGTCGTCGACCCAGCCTACCGGAAAAATGCGCTTAATATTGTCGATCATCGAACGGTACGGATAGCTGTCGCCGATCGATAGAACATGGCCATCCGGCAGAGTGAAGGTTCCCAAACTGTAGTGATGCGTGGCGAACACCAATTGGCCTAAATAAATGCCGTCGTCGATGCGGACGATTTCATCGATCAGGCGCGTCATGGGATATACCGGACCCAGACCGGGCCAGCGGTAATTGAGCTGATACACTTGCTTGCCGTTCATTTCCGGGACCACCGAGGTTCCCATGTTGCAGAGAAAATAACCGCCCGTTTTACTGTACGGAATCGCTTTTTCCTTGGCCAGATTCTCCGCCAGCAACTCACCGTCGAATCCTGGCGTATCCGGACGCATCGGCCGGTCTTTCAGCTTCCACAACTGGGTTAGCGCCGGCAATCCGATCGCTTGCAATGCATTGGGATCGGGCGGCGCACGAAAAAAATTGCGGCCGATGCGCGCTGTGGCCGGATCATAGCTGCTCATTGTTTTCGTATCATTGCCGGTTTTTCTCGCTACCTTGTCACGCGCTACCGGCTCGAATGTTTTTCCCATCCATAAACCGGTGTCGGCGTAGGTCGCATTCCAGGCGGTCGCCATCCATTCGATATTGGCCATCAAGGATCGATCCTTACCGAGCAACTGAGCGGCTTCCTTGAAATAATCGCTGTCGCGTATGGAAACGGGAATGCCGATCATCGGTCCGCTGATGACTTCGACTGTGCCGCATTTGAATAGGGTATCGAGCTTTTTATGGATTTCCGGCCAGCGGCGGCGCTGCTGGTTATCGGCCAGAATGCGCTGGTACATGCCCAGCAATGCAAAGAAGTTGCCCTGATAATCGTTCTTAAGAATAGCGTCCAGGGCATTCGCTAAGGATTCTTGCTCGTCACTCGAGCGGGCTGTGAAATTTCTGGTACTCAAAAAGGTTGTCATGAATTCCCCCCTTTTGTTTGTTAAGCGAGACTACTTAACCGGATTTACCGTCAACTCATTGAATCACCCTTATGGTACATCCTCGCGGCTAAGATTTCTGAACAATTTAGGGATTGCTGGCGGAAGGCGTAAACACATCGGAAAAGAAAGCATCCTTGGGCAAATTGCGATAGCTGGTAAAGTCATGATAAGCGGCTTTAACCATGACCGGAACGCCGCAAGCATATACTTTGTGCTTTTCCAGGTTCTGGTGATCTTGCATCACGGCTTCATGCACCAATCCCGTTCTGCCATGCCAGTCGTCCGTTGGCAACGGCTCGGACAGCACGGGGATAAAAGTAAAATTGCCGTGCTGTTGCTGCCAGCTTTGCGCCAAATCGAACAGATATAGGTCGGCTTTGGTGCGAGCCCCCCAGTAGAGGGTTATTTTTCTTTTGTGGCTGCGATTGTTTTCTTGATAAAAAATATGCTCCAAAATACTTTTTATGGGGGCGAATCCTGTTCCGCTTGCCAGGAAAATAATCGCTGTGTCGTCCGGCGCTTCGCGCAAGAAGAATGAACCCAGCGGTCCCGTAAAACGCAGCATGTCTTTAACCTTCATGTGCGTAAATACATGTTCCGTAAACGCGCCGCCCGGATAATTCCGCACATGCAGCTGCAACAACTCGTCATCGTGCGGTGCGTTTGCCAAGGAAAAACTGCGGCGCTTGCCCTCTTTGAGCAAAATATCGATATACTGTCCCGCCAGAAATTGCAGCCGTTGATTCGTTGGCAGTTTGAGAGAAATAATCATGACATCCGGAGCGGCAAGTTCGAGTTTTTGCACACGGCAGGGTAACGTTTTAATTTCAATATCCTTGGTCGCGCCAATTTCATGACATTCGATTACAACATCGCTCAGCGGAGAAGCACAGCAAAACAATGCATAACCGGCTTGTTTTTCTTCTTCGGTCAAGGTTTCTTCACTATAGTCGCCGTAATGCACCGTCCCCTGGATGATTTTCCCTTTGCAAATCCCGCAGGAACCGTTGCGGCAACCGTACGGCAGTGAGTATCCTTCGCGTAAAGCAGCTTCAAGTATCGTTTCTCCAGGTTCTACCCGGAAAGCATGCCCGCTGGGCTGAATAATGATTTGATGCGACATTGAGTGGCAAGCAAGTAGATATGATAATTAGAGACAGATTCTATGAAAGAAACATTATTAATTATTGGTTGCGGTGATATTGCGCTAAGAACGGCGAAGCTATTACAAGCACATTACCGGATTCTCGGCCTGCTGCGTAATTTAGATAGCGCCGGACGCTTACGATCGCACGGCATTATCCCGGTTTACGGAAATTTAGATTCTCCGGAGAGCCTTGAGAAACTCGCTGGGATCGCACAGCTGATACTGCATCTGGCACCTCCACCCAACCACGGATTACGCGACAATCGAACGGCGCACCTACTGTCCGCAATCTCCAAGCGAACTAAAAACAAAGCGCCGATTTTACCACAACGGTTTGTCTATATCAGTACCAGCGGAGTCTACGGTAACTGTCACGGCGCATCAATCGATGAAAGCCATCCGGTCAATCCGGAAAATGACCGGGCAATCCGGCGCATTGATGCTGAAAGGCGGATACGAAGCTGGGGCAAACGAAATCATGTTCCCGTTACCATTTTACGTGTTCCCGGTATCTATGCCGCGGACAGACTGCCGCTGAAACGCTTGCGTGAGGGTCATCCGGCCATATTGGATAGCGAGGACAGTTATACCAACCATATTCATGCCGACGATCTGGCGCGCATCATCGTAGCCGCCCTGCATCGCGCAAAACCCGGCAGAATCTATCATACAAGCGATGACTCCCGTCTGAAAATGGGAGCATATTTCGACTTGGTGGCGGATCATTTCGGTCTGCCGCGCCCGCCCCGCATCACCCGCAGCCAGGCTTACGAACAAATATCGCCGGGCATGCTGTCTTTCATGAAAGAATCCCGGCAGCTCGAGAACCGCAGAATGAAAAAAGAATTACGCGTTCAATTACGATACCCGACAGCCTATGAAGGCGTTGCAGCAGCACAAGCCGGCCATCCGTGAAATCCCGCGGCGGTGTTTCACGTGTGATTTCAATTTCCCCACTTAAGGAAGCTCTGAAAAAGGTAGCGAGCGACGGTCAGACAAGGCGAAATCAGATGAAAAAGCGCAGTTTACAAGATGTAAATGAGCATTTTGAGTCTGATTTCAACACAGCATGATCGAGCGCAGTCGTTTTTCAGAGCTTCCCTAAGAAAACGCTGATTAATTGACTAGCAAATCACCTCGTTACACGGCACTCGATCCATCGCCTATGTTTTTGATATATCTGGGTTTCCTCGTTTCGTCCGCCTCGTGCTTTATCGCACCCGCCGAATTAATCAGCGTTTCCCTAAGAATGTATCGATCCGTGCCGTTTATTGCGCACAATCTCAAAACATTCACTCGGGTTTAGGCGTCAATAACCGCGGCAGAATTTTAGTCTCCGCAGTATTTCTGATCGTATCGATTTTCTGAGAACCCTTGTCCTTAGGAGTTAATATGGCAACCGTAACCGCGCAGGCAGACAAGAAATTAAAGGAATTCAATTATTCATGGGAAGGGAAGGATAAAACCGGCAAGCAACTGAAAGGAGAAATGCGCGCCGCCGGAACCGTAATCGTGACCGCTACGTTGCGCCGCCAGGGCATTAAAGTCACAAAAATCAAGAAGACCGAATCCGGCGGCAAGATAACCGACAAGGATGTCACTTTATTTACCCGCCAGCTCGCCACCATGATGAAATCCGGCGTACCGCTGTTGCAGGCCTTTGACATCGTGGCAAGAGGGCACAGCAACCGCGCCTTGAGCAAATTACTGCTGGACATCAAAGCGGACGTGGAAACGGGCAGCAATTTAACGGATGCATTCCGCAAATATCCGCTGTATTTTGACGCGTTGTACTGTAATCTGGTTGGCGCCGGAGAAGCCGCCGGTATTCTGGATGGTATTCTGGATCGCCTGGCCACTTATAAAGAAAAAATTCAGGCGATCAAGGGAAAAATCAAATCGGCGCTTTTTTACCCGATCTCGATCATTGTCGTCGCATTCGTCATTACCGCGGTCATTATGATTTTTGTTATCCCGGCTTTTAAAGATTTATTTGAAGGGTTCGGCGCCGAATTACCTGCGCCGACACTGCTCGTAATGAAGCTTTCGGATTTCTTTGTCGCTTATTGGTGGGCGATTATCGGCGGTCTGGGCGGTGCGGTTTATGCCTTTTTGTATGCCTGGAAACGCTCGATTCCCATGCAGCGCGTCATGGACCGTCTTGCACTCAAATTACCGATCTTCGGTGAAGTCATTCGCAAAGCCACCATCGCCCGCTGGTCGCGCACACTCTCGACCATGTTCGCAGCTGGCGTTCCGCTGGTGGAATCGCTGGATTCCGTGGCCGGCGCCGCAGGAAATTTTATCTACTACGAAGCGACCAAGAATATACAACTGGAAGTCAGCACCGGTAACAGCTTGACGTCTTCGATGGCCGGCGCCAACGTTTTTCCTAACATGGTCATCCAAATGGTCGCGATCGGCGAGGAAGCTGGATCGCTCGATGCCATGCTCAGTAAAATTGCCGATTTCTACGAAGCGGAAGTCGACGATGCAGTAGCCGCGCTTTCAAGCCTGATGGAGCCTATCATCATGGTCGTATTGGGCACGCTCATCGGCGGCATGGTTGTGGCCATGTACTTGCCGATTTTCAAAATGGGTATGGTTGTCAGTTAAACTCAATTTCCTCAAGAGCCATGTCATTCCTCTCCTTATTGCAAGATTCACCGGTCTTCTTTGCGTCCTGCACGGCTATACTCGGTTTGATGGTCGGCAGCTTTCTGAATGTTGTGATTTACCGCTTACCCGAAATGATGAAAAGGAGTTGGTTGCAGCAGTGCGCAGAACTGCAAGGTGAAGCGGTCAAGGCGTCATCGCCATATAATCTTTTTACACCGCGCTCAACATGTCCTCAGTGCGGACACAAAATTACCGCATGGGAAAATATTCCGGTTATTAGCTATCTCATGCTTCGGGGCCGCTGCTCCGCGTGCCATGCGCGCATCTCCCCCCGTTATCCCGCCGTAGAAGCGCTAACAGCCTTGATTAGCGGTTTTATTGCCTGGCATTACGGCTACGGCTTTGTGGCGATCGCGGCGTTGATTTTTGTTTGGGCGCTCATCGCCTTGGCGGTCATCGATCTGAATACGCAATTATTGCCGGATGACATCACGCTGCCATTGCTCTGGATCGGCCTGCTGGTCAATATCAATCACGGTTTCACCGATATCCAATCGGCAGTCATCGGTGCGGTTGCAGGTTATCTTTCCTTGTGGTCGATTTACTGGTGTTTTAAACTCATAAGCGGCAAGGAAGGCATGGGATACGGCGATTTTAAATTGTTAGCCGCAATTGGGGCATGGTTGGGTTGGCACATGCTTCCGGTCGTTATCCTGCTGTCATCGTTGGTCGGCGCATTTGTCGGCATCGGGTTGATTCTCGCAGCCAAACTGCACAGAAATATTCCCATTCCATTCGGTCCTTATCTGGTCGGCGGCGCGTTTATCGCTCTGTTCTGGGGGGAAGAATTGGTTAACACCTATCTTGGCTTATTGTAATCAATGACTTTTATTGTTGGCTTAACCGGCGGAATCGGTTGCGGAAAATCAAGCGCCAGCCAGCTGTTCTCGGAATTAGGCATTGATGTGGTCGATACCGATGTCATTGCACGGCAATTAACCCAGCCGGGCGGTCAAGCGATCGATTCGATCAGGGATGTTTTCGGGAATGCATTCCTGACAACGGAAGGTGCTCTGGATAGGGAAAAAATGCGCAATCTGGCTTTCTCGGACAACCGTGCGCGGCATCAACTGGAAAAGATTCTCCATCCGCTGATACTGCAAGAAACCCTAATTCAAATTGAACACAGCCGTTCTCCCTATACCATCCTTGTGGTGCCGTTATTACTTGAAACAGACGATTACAATCCTATCGTTCAGCGCATTCTGGTCATTGATTGTGCAGAGCGAATACAAATTGCGCGCACCATGGCGCGCAGTCAATTACCGGAACAACAAGTAAAAGCGATCATGGCGCAGCAGATTTCGCGCAAAGACCGCTTGCAGAAAGCCGATGATGTGATTGTGAATGATCGGGACATCGAATTTCTGAAAGCACAAATCATCCAGCTGCATCAGCGGTATCTGATGCTTTCCGGAAATGGAAGTAAGGCGTCAAACTAGCGGGAAGAAATTGTTTGGGAAAATTAATTTTTTTATGAAATAATCTAGGCGGCAAGATTCCAATATCACTAATTTCTCCTGTGGATGCATAGCTACTGTGATTTGTTATGAACACCCGCTAAATGAGCGTATCCGTACCCTTCTCCGGCTTGAAGATCTGTTTAACAAGATTGATTTCTTTTCTACAAAAGATACTGCTACCGAACATCATGCTTCCCTCATCGCACTATTTGAGGTTCTTGAAATAACCAGCCGCGCGGATATTAAATCCGATTTACTGCAAGAGCTTGAGCGGCAAAAGCAAATACTTGAAATGCTGAGGAAGAATCCAGAGGTATCGGAGACAGCGCTGGATAATGTACTCAACGATATAAAAATCACTTTCCGGGAAATGCTGGATTTTCCAGGAAAAGTGGGTGAGCATTTGCGTGAAAACGAATGGTTAATGGCAATCAAACAGCGCATTTCGATACCGGGCGGCTGTTGTGTGTTTGATTTACCATCCTATCACTACTGGTTGAACCTTGATCCTGCGCATCGCCACAAAGACTTCGATGAATGGCTGACACCATTCCAACCCATCCGCAACGCTTTTGGAATTGTGCTGTACTTATTGAGAAAAAGCGGCAGAACCCAGCAGGTTGTCGCAAATCAAGGAGTCTTCCAGCAAACGGGATCGGAATATTCAGCACATATGCTAAGACTTAACTTGAGCGATCAATTGCCCTGCATTCCGGAGATCAGCGCCAACAAATACGCGCTCAATATCCGTTTCATCCCGATGCATGCCAATCAGAAAAATAAAGTTTATGAAGGCGATGTCAAATTTGAGCTCACTTTTTGCAATTTGTAGCATGACGAGAAGAAACCATTCTGTTTTAGCGTTCCTTCAATAGAACAAAATGATGATTAATCCGGCGCACGAGATGAAGCGATAAGCGCACCGAACGTAGCGGCCGAGACATATTTACAACTGCATGAATGCGCCCGAACGGCAGAGGCAACCCGTCGAGCGATACAGAGCAGAGTCAAGAGAGCTTACTGCGTTCACAAAAACCGAATGGCATTAAAAACTATCAATCTAGCCATGAACATTCATAACTACCCAAAACAGAAGGTTCGTTAATGAAAAAGCATCTTTTTATTCCTAAACTTTTTTCCATATCGCTAATGTCTCTTTTGACGCACAACATTTCCCACGCCATGCCCGGCATGCACGATTCCGGTAGCGGCGCGGTGACGGAGCATCCACGGGTGTCCAATAGTATCGGCGGAAAAATCAATACAGCCGGGTCGGAGATGGAAATTACCTATAGCGCCGACGGCAAGACGGCGATTTTCGTATCGACACGCGCGGGGAGTATCCCCTCGCCCGGCGGCAATTAC
>JAFEEV010000238.1 GCA_018240935.1 Pseudomonadota bacterium | reverse complement strand
ATTTTATTATCTTGATGAGAAGGTTACGGAGTTGGAGCATATCAATTTCACCAATACGGAACCGGAAAAGCCGCTGATACGCATGTCTGCGGACCGGGCAGTGGTAAAAAGTAAAGGCCAGGATATTTATTTAATGGGTAATGTGACGGCGGTCAGAGGAATGGATGGGGAGAAAAGCAAGATCACGTTAACGACACATTTCTTGCATCTTATCCCGGATGAAAGTTTGATTAAAACGGATCAGCCTGTGACCATTTCCAGATTTAATACCACGGTTAATGCGAATGGACTGGAATTCAATAACCGCATTGGGATGATAGAGCTTTTATCCAATGTCAGGGCGGTCAATAAAAAAAGTAATCGATAAAATATGAAAATATTGTTTGTTATAGGTTTTTGCGGTTTATTTCTTATGCAATCCGCCAGTGCCGAGCGCGGTGACCGCGAAAAGCCGATTCATCTGGAAGCGGATCGCGCCACGGTGGAGGATGTGAATCGCAAAGAAGGCAGCCGGATCAGCACGTTCACCGGGAATGTCGTGCTGACTCAAGGCACCCTGCGCATACTGGCCGATAAGCTGGTGATGAAAGAGGATGCGCAAGGATTCCGCCATGCCACAGCAACGGGGAATTTGGTCAGTTTCCGCCAGAAACGCGATCGCATGGATGAATACGTCGAAGGATGGAGCGAGCAGGCGGAATACGACAGTAAAACGGACAAGATTGAACTGTTCCGCCAAGCGCGTTTAAAGCGCGGTTCCGATGAAGTGCAGGGTGACTATATTTCCTATGACATGGGCACCGAGTTTTTCAAGGTTGTCGGCAGCAAAGAGCGCGGTGTCGAGACGGGGCCAGACAAACGGGTGCGTATCACAATTCAGCCGAAGAATAAATCCGAATAATGAATCACCAATTGAAGAAAGTAAGTAGTTTCAGGGAATGAGTGAATTAAAAGCGAATAATTTAAAGAAACGCTATAAGTCGCGCACGGTGGTGCAGGATGTCTCTTTTTCGCTCGGCAGCGGTGAGGTGATTGGTTTACTGGGACCCAATGGCGCCGGTAAAACTACTTGCTTTTATATGATCGTCGGTTTGGTGCCGCTGGATGGCGGCGGGATTTATTTGAACGATCAGGATTTGGGGCAACTGGCGATTCATCAGCGCGCCAAACTCGGGTTGAGTTATTTGCCGCAAGAAGCATCGATTTTCCGGCGCATGACCGTGGAAGAAAATATCCTGGCGGTACTGGAGTTGCAGAATTTTGATGAAGACACGAAACAACGGCATTTAGATGACTTATTACACGATTTGCACATCAGCCATCTGCGCGATAATTCCGCTATCAGCCTGTCCGGAGGTGAACGCCGCCGTGTTGAAATAGCGCGCGCATTGGCATCGCAGCCGCGCTTTATTCTGCTGGACGAACCTTTTGCAGGGGTTGATCCGATTGCCGTCATCGATATTCAGAAAGTGATCGCCTTTCTTAAGGAACGAGGGATTGGCGTGCTCATTACCGATCACAATGTGCGCGAGACTTTAGGGATCTGCGACAGGGCTTATATCATCAGTGAAGGTCACGTGCTGGCTCAAGGTAAACCCGAAGAGATTATTGATAATGAGAAAGTTAGGGAAGTTTATTTGGGAGAACATTTCCGCCTGTAGCAGGATGAATCAACTGAAGCTGAAGTGTTTTACGATGGCTGTTTTTTCAGAATCATGAAACCGACACTCCAATTAAAGGTATCTCAGCAGCTTAAACTTACGCCGCAACTGCAACAATCCATCCGGTTATTGCAGTTATCTACGCTCGATCTCAATCAAGAAATTGAAAGAATGGTGCAGGAGAATCCATTGCTGGAAATAAGCGAGGAATGGAATGCGCCGTCTGCTGACGATTCCTATGAACCTGCGCAACCAGCTGCGGAATCGGCGGATTTTGATGGCGCTCCGGCGCCCGATGAAGTTGCGGAAGTGAAAGCGGAACCGGAAGATAGGTTCTCGCAAGATTCCGAATGGCAGCAAGAAAGTATCTCGTATGGCACTCCCGAGGATGATGACATGGAAGCGCCGCAAATACCGGACCGGCCATTAAGTCTACGTGATCACCTGAATTTTCAGGTTTGCCTGAGCCAGCTTTCCGAGCGTGAAAAAATAATCATGGGCGCGCTGATCGACAGTCTCGACGATGATGGTTATTTGTTACAAGACTTGAATGAGCTGATGACTTTGTTGCCGCCGGAATTGGACATTAGTTTCGATGAAGTGCAAAGCGCGCTCCAGCATTTGCAACATTTTGATCCGGCAGGCGTGGGCGCGCGCAATTTGCAGGAATGCCTGGTATTGCAGTTGCGGGCTATGCCCGGTAACGTCGATCACCGCGAGCAAGCGATTAAGGTCGTGCAGGAATATCTGGAAATTCTGGCAGCGCATGATTTCAATCAGATAAAGAAGCTATTGGCTTGTGACGACGATACTTTGCGGATCATCAACAAATTGATTACCGGTTTAAACCCCAAGCCGGGCGCTCAGTTTGATTCTCATAGCGAACGCTACATCGTGCCGGATATTACAGTGACGAAAAAGGATGGTGTGTGGGTGGCGAATCTGAACAGTCATGCTATCCCGCGCCTCAATATTAATCGTCTCTATGCTAACATACTCAAACAGGAGCAACGCTCGGCGCATCAATTGATCGGTCAGCTGAATGAAGCTAAGTGGTTAATTAAGAATATTGAACAGCGTTCCAATACCATTTTGAAAGTAGCCAGTGCCATCGTGGAGCGGCAACAGCAATTTTTTGAGCACGGCGAAGTTGCGATGCGGCCATTGGTGCTGCGCGAAATTGCGGAAACACTGGACCTGCATGAATCAACAGTATCTCGGGTAACGACACAGAAATTTATGTATACTCCGCGGGGTATTTTTGAGCTGAAGTATTTTTTTGGCAGCCATGTCGCCACGGATACGGGAGGAGCCTGCTCCGCTACCGCGATTCGTGCGCTGATCAAGCAATTGGTACAGGAAGAAAATCCAAGAAAGCCACTGAGCGATAATAAAATTTCAAGTATTCTTGAGCAACAAGGCATTGTCGTTGCTCGTCGAACCATAGCGAAGTACCGGGAATCATTGCAGATTCCGGCGGCAAATCTTCGCAAATCTTTTTAACCAGATTAGAGGAAGGATAATGAACTTAAAACTTACCGGTAACCATGTTGAGATTACTGATGCCATGCGTGATTATGTCACTTCAAAGATCAGTAAAATTACGCGTCATTTTGATCATGTCATTGACGTCAGCGTTATTTTATCGGTAGAAAAACTCAAGCAAAAAGCGGAAGCGAATGTTCATATACGCGGTAAAGACATTTTTGTCGAAACCGACAGTGAGGACATGTATGCATCGATCGATAGCCTGGTAGACAAATTGGACCGGCAAATCCTCAAACACAAGGAAAAGAATCTTGAACGGCGCAATCACGGCGCGTTGAAAGATCAAGATCTTGAGCAGTAGGATGGTGCGGTATCATGCTTGAGGCATGATGGCATCATCATCATTTCAATGAAATCATTCCATTTTTCATGAATCAAATTTCGCAATTGCTGCCATTGACCAATGTCATTGTCGATCTTGACGTCAGCAGCAAAAAACGTGTTTTTGAACAAGCCGGGCTATTATTCGAGAATACCAATCAGATTGCACGCAGTCAGGTTTTTGACAGCCTGTTTGCGCGCGAGAAATTGGGTTCAACCGGCTTAGGACAAGGTGTTGCCATTCCGCATGGCCGGATTAAAGGGCTGCGCGAAGCGATCGCGGCGCTGGTGACGATGAAGGAAGCGATACCGTTCGATGCGCCCGACGGTCAGCCGGTTAACATTGCCTGCATTTTATTGGTTCCGGAAAAAGCCACTGACAAGCACTTGCAAATCTTGAGCGAGCTGGCGCAAATGTTCAGTGATAAGCAATTTCGTGAAAGTATCCTGAAATGCAAAGATGCCGCGCAGATTCATAAGCTCATTACGGACTGGGAACCCAATGTCGCGAATTAGTATTGCACAGCTTTTCGAGGACAAGAAAGACAAACTCAAACTGACTTGGATAACCGGTCAGGCCGGCGCCAATATCGAGCTCAGCGACGAGGAAATAGCGCAATCGGGCCAAGGCATGATCGGTCACTTGAATTTCATTCACCCGGATTGGATACAAGTCATCAGCAGCGATGAAATTCATTATTTGAATAAACTCGACGCGGCTGCGCTGGAAAAAAAGATCAATCAGTTGACGCAGATTAATCTGGCTTGCATCATCGTCGCGGACAATGCCGAAGTTCCGCCGCCGATCCTCAACATGGCAAGCGCAAACAATATTCCATTGCTGCACTCCCCTTTTCCCGGTCTGGAAGTGATCTGGCTGATCCGCACGTATCTGAGCACCGCGCTGGCGCCTTCGTGCAGCTTACATGGCGTGCTATTGGACGTGCTCGGCATGGGTGTGATGATAACCGGTGAAAGCGGGGTCGGTAAAAGTGAATTGGCGCTGGAATTGATCAGCCGCGGCCACGGTTTGGTTGCGGATGACGTGGTGGAATTGCGGCGCATTGCGCCGGAAACCCTGGAAGGCCGCTGTCCGCCGATGCTGCGGGATTATTTGGAAGTGCGCGGCCTGGGCATGTTGAATATCCGTACTATTTTCGGCGAAACAGCAGTGCGGCGGCGCAAGAATATGAAATTGATCGTGCATTTGCAAAATAGCGGCGGATCCAGCTCAGGTCAATTGGAGCGGCTGCCGATCAGCGATTTGACCGAAAACATCATGAATGTCGATATCCGCAAGGTCGTTATTCCCGTGGCGGCCGGGCGCAATCTGGCTGTTCTGGTGGAAGCGGCGGTGCGCAATTATGTGCTGCAATTACGCGGGATTGATGGCACAAAGGAATTCATCGAACGCCACGAGCGTGAGATGAATAACGAATTAACCGATAATAATTAGCGCCGGCGCGGGTTAATTCTTGCGCATTCATTGTTCTCAGTGTTCCCGGACGTGACCTCCAAATCAGTTCGATTCATATGAATCATCCACAGACGATTACTCTGGCTTTTACCGGCGCATCCGGCATGCCGTACGGTATTCGTTTGCTGGAGATACTGCTGCAGCAAGGCAAACAAGTTTACTTGCTGTATTCAAAAGTGGCGCAAGTGGTGGCGCAACAAGAAATGAATTTGGCGTTGCCTTCCAGCGTCAAGGAAGCGGAAGCTTTTTTTAGCCGCCGCTATCAAGCGCCGGCCGGGCAATTGCGGGTATTCGGACGCGAAGAATGGTTTGCACCGGTTGCTTCCGGTTCCAACCCGGCCGACGCGATGGTGATTTGTCCCTGCACGATGGGGACTTTGGCTGCGGTAGCCGCAGGCATGAGTCAGAATTTGATCGAACGCGCCGCGGATGTCATGCTGAAGGAAAACCGCTCGCTCATCATCGTGCCGCGGGAAATGCCGTTCTCGGTCATTCATCTGGAAAATATGCTCAAACTGGCGCGTAGCGGCGCTGTCATTTTGCCGGCCAATCCCGGTTTTTATCATCATCCGCAAACGGTGCAGGATTTGGTGGATTTTGTCGTGGCGCGCATCCTCGACCATTTGGGCGTGAAACATGACCTGATTGCCCGCTGGGGTGAGAAAAACTGACGTGCGCTTTATGGACGCTCGTTATTGGAATTGTTTTGCAGCACTGATTCCGGTATGAGCTGGTGGTCTTTAGTGCGGAAAATTCCCGCTTCCGTTACCACATAGTGCATCGAGATGTCGTGCGCTTGCGGATAAATGCTGTCGAGCCGTTGTAGTTCGAATGCCACGCCGACAGTGAGCGGTTGATGCTCATAGGTTGCCAGGGTGCGATCGTAGTATCCGCTGCCGTAGCCCAGCCGGTAACCATGCCGGTCGAACCCGACCATCGGGATAATCACCGCATCCAGGCGGACAATCCGCGTTTCCAGCGGAACCGGAATGCCGTAGGCGCCGTTTTTCACCGGTGTATCCGGTGACCATTCGCGGAAACACAGCGGCTCATCCTTGCCCGTTACTTCCGGTAACGCCAGCGTCGCGCCGCGCTGCAAGAAGCATTCGGCGATACATCGCGGATCGTATTCGCCGCGGAACGGCCAGTAAATCCCGATGGTCATGTGCTGCGCCTGCGCCAGGCCTTGTTTGAGGAAATTGGTGATTGCCCGGCTCCATAACTGGTAATGTTCCGCCGGTATGGCTTCGCGCGCGGCGATCAGCTGCTTGCGCTGATTCTTCTTCCATTCCGGCAGATTATCCATGATTTTTAGCCCGGATACCCGCAGCCAGATTATCCGGCAGAAAGTTTTGTTTTAATAGCTTTCTGACCGGCGCCGGGATGCCATGCTCAAGCGCATCAACCGGGTTGATCCAGATCGATTCCGGTACGGTAATGCGGGAATCCGGGGCGACGTGCAGCACGCGTGGATGAATACGCAGTTTGAAGTGGGTGAATCGATGATCCAGAGAAGGCAGTTCGAATGACTGTTTAACGTGCATTCCCAGGTGGTGCCGGCAGTAATCAGCGGCATCGACGCCGGTTGCAATTTCCGGAGGGCACCATAACGCTCCCCAGACACCCGAAGCAGCTCTTTTTTGCAAAAGCAATTTCTGTTGTTGCAGTAACAGTAAGAAAACGGTTTCTTTTTGCGGCAGCGCTTTGCGGGGCTTGGCGGCCGGTAATTGATCGATACGCTGTTCCTGAAATGCCACGCACTGTGCTCGTAGCGGGCAAGATTCGCAGTGCGGGGTGCTGCGTGTACAGACTGTGGCGCCAAGATCCATCAGAGCCTGGGTGTAGGTTTCGATCGCACCATTGCTGCAGTCGACGGGCAGGGATTCCCCGGCTTTTTCCCATAAACGGTTTTGAGTCTTCAGTTCTCCTGGATAGCCGCTGATGCCAAAAAAGCGTGCGAATATCCGTTTTACATTACCGTCCAGAATCGCTTCGCGCTGGCCGAAAGCAAAAACAGCGATAGCGGCGGCGGTCGATCGCCCAATTCCGGGCAGCATTTGAATATCTGCTCGTGTGGCGGGAAATTGCCCGTGATGGTTCCGCACAATTTTTTGCGCGGCCAAATGCAGATTGCGGGCGCGGGAGTAGTAACCAAGGCCGCTCCATAAAGCCAATACATCATCCAGCGGCGCTTGCGCCAGACTTGCAACGGTTGGGAATGCTTGCATGAACCGGGTGTAATAGGGGATGACTGTATTGACCTGTGTTTGTTGCAACATGATTTCGGATAACCAAATGGCATAAGGATCCCGATTACGTTGCCAAGGCAAGTGATGGCGGCCATGATCGTGATGCCAATGGATTAGCCGGGATGCTATGAACGACATGATAATGTTGCTTGTAGATTCAAATAT
>JAFEEV010000237.1 GCA_018240935.1 Pseudomonadota bacterium | reverse complement strand
CGATAAGTTTATTATTTATTAGGTTGGATACGACAATTAAGTCCCAAACTTTAATACTTAAAGTATTTCTTTATGAGATTAATCAGTATATATTAATAATCAACAATATAAAAATATACCCCAATTAATTACTAGAGTTCCGTAAAAACTACGATGTTCTCTTAACAAACGGATTAATTACTTCAGAACTATGGTGACAAATAATCTTACTCACTTGTTCCATCAGAACCATTTCTGATGTAAGATTTTTATCAAAATATACCCTAGATTCCAGTTTTCTTTACAAAAAGTTTGATACTAATTGACTTATATTAAATTTTGATTAAATCTAAATCAAAAATTTTTTCTGAGAAGATTTATGATTAAAGCTTATGCAGCATTTGAGGCGGGTGGCAAGCTTCAGCCTTACGACTATGATCCGGGAATGTTGAATGATCATGACGTAGAAATAACTATTGAATATTGCGGCATTTGTCACAGCGATCTTAGCATGTTGCATAACGAATGGGGAATAACTCAATACCCATTTGTACCAGGCCATGAAATTGTTGGCACAGTCTTGGCGAAAGGAAAAAATGTACATAATTTCCAATTAGGACAACGAGTCGGTCTTGGCTGGCACTCCGGATATTGCATGACTTGTTATAGCTGCTTGTCGGGTGATCACAATCTTTGCGCACAATCAGAATCAACCATTGTTAGTCGTCATGGCGGTTTTGCTGATAAAGTTCGCGCTCATGCTGCCAGCGTCGTTGCGCTTCCGGATAGCATTGATGTCCAAAGTGCGGGACCACTCTTTTGTGCTGGAATCACAGTTTTTAATCCCCTATTACAGTTTAATATCTCTCCCACTGCAAACGTCGCTGTCATAGGTATCGGCGGCTTAGGACATATTGCCCTGCAATTTCTGAGAGCCTGGGGCTGCCAGGTTACCGCTTTCACTTCCAGCGATGATAAGAAAAATGAAGCATTAGCACTAGGTGCGCATAAAGTCTTGGACACCCGCGACCCTGCCCAACTTACCGCTGCATCGAACCAATTCGACTTAATTCTATCGACAGTCAATGTGAAACTGGATTGGAATGCCTATATCACAACTCTGCGCCCCAAAGGACGATTACACTTTTTAGGCGTGACACTAGAGTCATTGGATGTCAATGTATTCCCATTGATCGCCGGTCAGTATTCGATTTCCGGCTCCCCTACCGGCAGCCCGACAAGCATGCTTGCCATGTTGAATTTTGCTGATCAACATCATATAAAACCAATCGTCGAGATTTTTCCCTTTAACAAAGTCAACGAAGCGCTGGCTAAGTTAGCCAGCGGCAAAGCAAAATATCGAATAGTCCTTAGCAATCAATAATTACCGCTTGCTGGATCAGCACCCGGACAGTACCTGGCAAATTTTACACTCCGATACGGTAAGCTGCCGGTCTCAAGCATGCAGATAATCTTCACTTCCGCTCTTAAGGAAGCTCTGAAAAAGGTAGCGAGCGATGATCAGGCAAGGCGAAATCAGGTGAAAAAGCGCAATTTACATTGAGTAAATGAGCATTTTGAGCCTGATTTCAACGCAGCTTGAACGAGCGTAGTAGTTTTTCAGAGCTTCCTTAGCTTGGAATGCGGCGCATCGCTAGATTACCGATCACGGCCAAGCCGATGAGCAGCATGGCGTAGGACGATGGTTCCGGCACCGGTGTCAATACACCGAACAAGCCATGACTTTCATCGTCCGGCCCGGCGGTGAAATACAAAAGATGGCTGCTTCCGGCCAAGCCATCATTGCCGGGTGCGATCGCCCAAAGTCCGTCGATTGCGAGCGGATTGCCGTCATTGCCAAGAACCTGCCCCAGAAATGCATGCGATACGGGATCGAAAGCATTGATGTGGCCATCGCCAAAATTACCGACCAGCAGCGCGCCGGCCATTGAACCGAAAGATGACGGCGCGATCGCCAATCCCCAAGGCGCATTCAAACTGCCGCCGCTAGCAATGCGGGCAAGGAAATTTCCCTGCAAGTCGTATGCATCCACTAACCCCAGCCCTGGCCCGGCCACTTCATCGGGTGACAGAGGATCCTGTTGCGCATAGGTGACGTATAGAGTATCGCCCAAATTTTGTATATTGAAAGGCGCATAGCCCGCCGGCAGCGCCGGATCGGTGAATGTGCCGGAAAGCGAAGGGGCCAACGCCGAGCCTTTGTAGACATCGACTGCACCGGTATGGAAATTGGCTGCATAAAGATAGCTATCCGCCGCAATCGTACCGAACGCTGCGCCTTTATAGAGCGAAGCGGGCGACGCGACAGCAAACGTTTCAGCGCTTGCGCCTAAAGCGGGACGCCATCCGGAAACGGTGCCGTCTTCGCTGACAAACAGAAACCGGTCGCCATTAAAAGCGCTCGTGCCGTTAAAAACCTGACCCGTGACATTGCCGGTTCCGGGAATCGTTACGGTTAATGCTAATTTGCTGGTCGCCTGAGTCGCCGGATCAACACTATATAAAGGCGATGTTCCGGCACCGTTGGCCGATACCCAGAATGGCCCGGTTGGCGCATACGACAATCCCCAGGCATTGACCAAACCTGCATCCGTGATTTGTGCGGCATGCGCGCTTTGGTCATCCGTGACGAGGTTATCGATATTGAATAAAACGGCATGAGAGGGAAGCGCAAAGGTGGTCAAGAATAGGCCGGTAAAGAGTGCGGTACGATGGAGTCGAATTTTATGCAT
>JAFEEV010000236.1 GCA_018240935.1 Pseudomonadota bacterium | reverse complement strand
GATCTGAGCCCAATAGTCATCGGCTTCGCCGAGAGCGACCGCATCAGCGTGCTTTGGGCCGCCGTCACGTCCAAGAGCTTCGTCGGGGCATTCCGTAACGTGTGGGCCGCCCATTACGACCTTGAATCCCGCGTCTCGTAGAGCATCGGCCACTTTATATGCACGCGCGACCATTCGAGTCATCGCACCTATACCAACCAGCCCAATATTCTCGTCTTTGCAAAATTGGACCAGTTCGGGCCTCGTCATTGCCTTCGCATTGCCATCGATCAAGACGACCTCGTGACCAGCCGGAGTTAACGACTGAAGAAGGAACATCCAAAGGTGTGGCATGAAATTGCGCGTAATACCGTTATCCGGATTATATAGAAGTATCTTCATGAGTTGGGCCAGGTTAGCTCAAACGAGGCCGCCGTTGCCGGTAGCGGGCACGTAATGTGTGGGGCGAATGGATCTCAAAAAAAGGAAAGAATCAAAGATATTTTGATTGTGCCACGTTTCGGAGAATTTACCTATCTCAAAACAACTGTTTTGATCAGCGGCAGAAATATACTGTCCGGAAGCAAGCGTCTGAGGGTAAGGATGGCTCTGGAATTGACAGAATAACGTAGTTTCCAGGACTCGTCGGTTACTGCCTGGTAAATGGTCCCCGCTACCACGGTACCGTTTGGTGCGGTCTCTCCGGCTCTTTGCAAATTCGGCATCGCCCTTGCCACAAAACGTTCGTATACGGTCAAACCGTCTTTCTTCGCGACTGTCATCGAACGCTCGTAGAAGTCAGTCTTTATCGGGCCCGGCTCAATGATCTTGATCTTTATGCCGAAATCTTTTACCTCGTACTGCAACGATTCAGAAAAACCCTCGACCGCCCACTTTGAAGCGTGATAGATACTGTACAGAGGAAACGTGATACGTCCGCCCATAGACGAGATGTTAACTATGACACCTCCCTTCTGCTCGCGGAATATGGGTAGTATTTCACGGCAAACATTCATCACGCCGTAAACATTCGTTTGCATCTGCCTTTCAATTTCCTGAGTCGTCGCGGCCTCGAACGGTCCGACAACCGCGTAGCCGGCATTATTTACAATTGCGTCAATTCGTCCGAACTTATCAATAGCGGAAAGGATTGCTGAGCGGATCGACACGGGATCAGTTACATCCAGGGGCAAGCACTCGATGTCCGCAATACCCTGCAAATCATCGGCCTTTTCAGGGGATCGCATCGTTGCAGCGACGTTCCAGTTCTTTGACTGGAACAGTTTTGCGGTTTCTTTCCCAATACCGCTCGAGGCACCAGTTATTAGCACGACCTTATTCATAATGCTGAATTTATCATAAAGCTCGATCGCTCGGCAGAACCGTCGGACATTTGCCGACTTAACTCCAGACGTCGGCAGAGTTTTGGACGACGGCCAGATCTTACCCGACCGCCTTGGCGGATTTGGCCCCTATGATAAAGTCTAACTATGAAATTTCTGCATATCTCCGATGTGCATCTGGGATGCACAAGGTATCAGTTGACCGAGAGTCCACGCGACTTCTTTGACGCGTGGGTCGATGTTCTGCGACGCTATGCGATAGGCGAGCAGGTAGATTTTGTTATTATGTGCGGCGATTTCTTCCACAAGCGTTCAGTACCGCCGGAGACGATGAATTACGCGGTCGAAGGCCTGAAGATGTTGAAGGATGCCGGCATTCCGGTCATTTCGATCGAAGGTAATCATGATCAAAAACATACGGATAATGAATTCAGCTGGCTTCGTTCGCTTGCGGCGTGGGATTTGATGATCCTGCTCGAACCAGTCCCGGCAAACGGCAAAATAACATACCTCCCTTGGGATCCGGCCAAGCGAAAAGGTGGATACATAGATATTGGACGGGCCCGGATATTCGGATCGGATTGGTACGGAGCATCGGGTAATTGGGCAATTCCGATGCTGACATCCGCGATCGGCGAAAATCGCCGAGACGATGCTTTTCATATCCTTATGCTCCATACGGATGTGGAGGGCCACCAAATGCATCCGATTCCCGCATTGTCTCTATCGGCACTCAAAGAATTAAAGGAAGTAACTGATTACGTCGGGCTCGGTCATACGCACAAACACTACGAAATAGATAACTGGGCATTTAATCCAGGCTCGATCGAGATCACCAACATCTCCGAATTTCGCGAGACCCGAGGTGCATTTCTGGTCGAGGTCAACGAGGAAAATCAGGTTACGGCCCATCACATCGAGGACTATCACTACCGTCCTTTTCAACAACTACAATTCAACGTCTCGAATTACAGCGATGCCAAGTTGATAACAGAAGATCTGAGAAAGATGATCGAGATCGAAGCCCGACCCGCTGAATCGGGCAAGCCGCGGCCGATAATCGAAATATCGATTCGCGGGCAACTCGGAATTCCGAATTCACTGCTTGAACTCCAGAAGATCCGTGAATTGGCAACGAAGATCACCGGTGCACTCCACGTCCGCATCAAGAACCATACTGTTCCAGCCGACTTTCTGGAATCAGTTGAGAACAACGAGGAGCCAGGACGCGAGTTCCTTGAACGTCGAGTGATCGCCGATCTGGTTGTTCGGGACAATAGGTTTAAGTCCAGGGCCGACAATATTTCCGACGCGGTAATCGGAGCAAAGCGTATGGCTCTGGGTGACGAGCCGGCGGAAAAGATCGCGGATTTCATTTCCTTAATGGTCGATAATAACGGGGCCAAATCATGAGCGATGCATTAGAAAAACTCCGGGGAGTGGACCGGTTGGCAATATTTCCGCTGCCGCTGGTGCTGATGCCTCACGAATTACTGCCGCTACACATATTTGAAGATCGGTACCAAAAAATGCTTCGGGACATCGAGCACACCGGAAATATGTTCGGAATCACGTTTTTTGAGCCGGTCGAGACATTCATTGATCGGCCCGAAATAGGGTCGATCGGATGCGTTGCCGAGGTCAGAGACACCCAGCCGATGTCCGATGGCCGTTCTAATATCGTTACTTTTGGTACGGTGAGATACAGATTACTTGATCTCGTGAATTCCGTGGAACCATACCTCTTGGGAAGCGTCG
>JAFEEV010000235.1 GCA_018240935.1 Pseudomonadota bacterium | reverse complement strand
ATGCACGTGGCGTCTTGTGGGATGCTGAACGCTTCGCCGTGCCAGTGAAATGAATTGAAACCGGTCAGGCCGCCGAACCATTCGCGGGCTACCGCATTATCCGGCACGCTGACTTCGCCCCAGCCCATTTCCTTGACCGGATTGGCGCTGACTGCACCGCCTAAGGCTTTGGCCATGAGTTGCCCGCCCAGGCAGTGACTCAGCACCGGCACATCGGCGGCGACCGCCTGACGGATCAGCGCCAATTCTTGCTCGATCCACGGCAAATCGTCGTTGACGCTCATGGTGCCGCCCATGAGCACCAAGCCGCTAAACTCATCGATGCTGGCGGGCGGTTTTTCTCCGGCGTCGATTTTGATCAAGCGCCACGGAATATGATTGTTGTCGAGAAATGTGGCAAAATAGCCGGGCCCTTCGATGGGAATGTGCCTAAAAATTGCAACCGGTTTCATGAAATTTTCCTGCCGTAATTTTGAATAATCTGATGACGAATTTTAGCTTGTTTTGCAGCCTGTTTTCTGCTGAAAATCCGGGCATTTTTCTGTGAACGCCGTGAAGCGCAACGACACTATCAATCGTAATATTCCGCCGGTTATTTTTCTGCAACGGATACCGCCATGCCGGTAAGCTCGCCTACATTCGCCGATTTGGTGCGCATCGAACAATTGCGCAAGATCGAGTCCGTCAAAGCCGGGGAGCTTTCGTACGAGAGCATCAAGACTATGCCCGGTTCCGCTGCCGGTGATTTCAGCTATGCGGAATTCGTTCAGCGGCTATCGATGCGCGCCCGGCTGTTGATCCGCGATAATGCACTGGAAGATGCATTGCAACAGCCGCACCGGCAGTTCATCCGTGCCCGCCGGATTTGCCTGATCACCGCAGTGATTCTGGGCGGATTGGCGGCCAGTCAGGCTGTCAGCGAATCGTCGACATTGAATATTTACTGGCTGCTTGCGGTACTGCTCGGTTTTAACACGTTGTCGCTGCTGCTGTGGTTGTCGGGCATTGCGCTGAATTTGCAAAGCTTGAGCAGCGGCATCGTGGCGCAATTGGCCAGTTGGCTGCCGTACCGGAACAAACAGGATCCGGAGATTCCGTCGCTGGCGTCGCATGCCTGGTGGGAGAGTTGTTTGACCGGTACTGCCGGCAAGTGGCGCATCAGCGTATTGACGCATCAATTCTGGCTGACTTACCTGAGCGCCGGATTGGTGCTGTTAATTTTGCTGATGCTGGCCAAGCAATATAATTTCATCTGGGGAACGACGTTGCTGCCCGACAGTGCTTTGCCGGGATTGACGCAGATGCTGGGAACGCCGCTGGAAGGGCTGGGGTTGAAAATTCCCGACAATCCGCAAACGGTCGCGAGCAGGGTCGGCATCCAGAAGCAAGATGCGGAGACGCGCACCGCGTGGGCCACTTTTCTGATCGGCGCGGTGCTGGTTTACGGTCTTTTGCCGCGCTTGCTGGTGCTGGGTTTTTCGCTGATCATGCAAAAATGGAGCGAGCACCGCTTCAAGCTGGATCTGTATTTGCCCTATTACATTGAGCTGCGTCAGCGCTTGATGGCGCGCGCGGTGAAAGCCGAAGTGATCGACGCCGATCCACAAGCCGGTATGAAACCCAAGGAAGTGGAGCGTCCGCCGGAAAATGTCGCCATCCCGGCCAATGCGCAAGCCTTCGGCATCGAATTGGATGAGGCGACGCACTGGCCGGAAGCGGTGACTTGCCGGTTGAATATCGTCGACCAGGAATCGCACGATCAAGCCATGGCGTTGATCAAGAATCTCAACAGCCCATTGCTGCTGGGCGTGGCGGCACATCGCTTGCCCGATCGCGGCGTGCAGCGTTTGATCAAGGAACTGGTCGACGGTTGTCCGGCCAAGCCTTGGTTGATTCTTTTAAGCAAGCCGTCCGCGCCGGTCACCAGCGCGCGCGAATTTGCCTGGTTCCGCCTGGCCGAAGCGTGCGGCATTCCGGCAGAACATGTCATTACGCGCTAACCCATGATGACGCAAAATCCTCAGCGCTCGCAATCTACCACCATGCTGAATGTCGCGGTCGTTGGGCATACCAATACCGGTAAAACGTCGCTGATCCGCACCATGCTGCGCAGCACTGAATTCGGCGTCGTTGAAGACGCCGCGGGCACGACGCGGCATGTCGAACAAGCGATCATATCCGCCGGCGATGAAGCGGTTCTGACTTTGTACGATACCCCCGGACTGGAAGACTCCCGAGCGTTATCGGCGCACATCAAGAAGTTGAGCGCGAAATCAAAAGCGTTGTCGGCTTTGCAAATTCTGCAGCAGTTTGTCGCGCAGGCTACAGTCAACGATGCGCTGGAACAGGAAGCCAAGGTGATCCGGCAAGTGCTGCGCAGCGATATTCTGCTGTACATCATCGATGTGCGCGAACCTTTCCTGGAAAAATACCGCCTCGAATTGGAAATTCTCACGCAAGCGGGAAAACCCGTTATTCCGGTATTCAACTTTATCGCCGGGCATGACTCTGCGCTGGCCAAATGGCGTGAGCACCTGGCGGTTTTCCACATGCATGCGACGCTGGAATTCGATACCGTGGCGTTTTCGTTCGAAGCGGAAAAACGCTTGTACCAGAAAATGCAGACGCTGGTGGAAATGCATTACGACCGGCTGCAGAAACTGATCGATTATCGCGCCAAATTATGGAACCAGCTTTGTTTATCCGGCGCCAAGCGCGTGGCTGAATTGGTTGTTAACGTGGCTTGCTACCGTGAGAGCAAAGGAGCTGAAAACAACTTGCTGGCACATTCGCTGCTGGAAGACCGTTTGCATGATTTTGTGCGTAAAGCCGAGCAGAATTGCTTGCACGATTTACTCGCCATTTTCAATTTTTCCGAAAAAGACGTTGCCATCCAGAAAATTCCGGTCAGTAACGGCCAGTGGCAATTGGATATCTTTGCGCCCGGTATCCTCAAGGCGTATGGACTGGATGTCGGCAGCGCCGCGGCCAAAGGGGCGGCAGCCGGTGCCGGGATCGATCTGGTGGTCGGCGGCATGAGCCTGGGCGCAGCCAGCGCGTTAGGCGCCATCGCCGGCGCCGGCTGGTCGACGTTCAAGCGCTATGGCGATGAAATCAAAGCGACGGTCAGGGGCACCAAGTGGCAATGCGCCGACGAAACCACGCTGCAAATCCTGTATCTGCGCCAGAAACATTTGCTGAAGAAGCTGATGCACCGCGGCCATGCCGCGCAGGATACGGTGCACGTGGATAAAGCCGACAGCGAAAAATTGCCAGCCAGTTGGAGTAAATTGGTCAGCGCCTTACGCCAGAACCCGGCTTGGCAGGAACCTTCCGCCGCGCGCAACAGCAATCCGCAGTATCAGGAAATTGAAGCGAAGCTGGTCGAAGCGTTGCTGGAAAATTAAGTCGAAGAATTCCTGTCAACGCTGTTTTTTGGTAAAAACTGTTCCAGAATCCGGATCAGTTGATCGGGATTGAAAGGTTTGGGCAAGTAAGCATTCATGCCGATTT
>JAFEEV010000234.1 GCA_018240935.1 Pseudomonadota bacterium | reverse complement strand
TCGATGGCAAGAAAAAAGCTGGTGGTTGCGATAGCTGCAAGCAGCGGATAGTTCCAAGCGAAGCGCAGCACGAAAAAAGTCAGCAGAGTTTCAATCACCATGGTCGCGGTCACAGCCACACCGTACGCCGAGGCAAGGCTGGCCGAAGAACCGAATCCGGCGGCAGCCAGCACTACCGCGGCGAGCAGAATCCAATTGACGAACGGAATATAGATTTGGCCGATTTTTTGATCGGAGGTATGCAGAATTTGCATGCGCGGCAGGAATCCGAGCTGAATGGCTTGCCGGGTTACCGAAAAAACACCGGAAATAACCGCTTGCGATGCGATGACCGTGGCGGCGGTCGCCAAGGCTACGACGGGATAGAGCGCCCAAGCGGGAAACAGCAAGAAGAACGGATTGGAAATAGCCGTGGCGTCAGTGAGCAAGAGCGCGCCTTGTCCCAGGTAATTCAGGACCAGCGCGGGTAGAACGCAACCGTACCAGGTAAAGCGGATCGGTTTGATACCAAAATGTCCCATGTCGGCGTAGAGCGCTTCGCCCCCGGTGAGCGCCAATACCACAGCGCCGAAAGCGATAAAGGCGAGCAGGCCGTTGTCCCGGCAAAAATGAACGGCAAAGCGCGGATCGAAAGCGTGCAGAATCTCCGGCGCGGCCGCAATGTTAACGGCACCGATGCATGCCAGCGTGGCGAACCATAACAGCATCACCGGGCCGAACAGCGCGCCGATGCCGCCGGTGCCGCGTTGCTGGATCAAAAAAAGCGCAATCAGCACGCCGATGGTGATCGGCAGCACATAAGGTTGCAGCAGCGGCGTCGCTACTTCCAGACCCTCCACCGCGCTCAACACCGATATGGCGGGCGTGATGACGCCATCGCCATAAAATAGGGCAGCGCCGAATGCGCCGATCATGAAAAGTCCGGTGCGCAACTGTGGGCGATCGGCGATAGACGAACTGGCCAGCGACAGCAATGCCATGATGCCGCCTTCGCCATGATTGTCGGCGCGCAAAATGAGTGTGATGTACTTGATCGTCACCACGATCATGATCGCCCAGAAAATCAGCGAGACCACGCCGATGATGTTGTTCGCGCTAACAACGAGTCCGTGGACGGGAGCAAAAACCGTTTTCATGACATACAGCGGACTGGTGCCGATGTCGCCATACACCACGCCAAGCGCCGCAAGACTCATCAGACCCAGTGATTCTTTTTTCATAGCGGTGTTTCTCAATAGTTGCCGGTCTTGAAACCGGGAAATGACTTTCAGCCGCAGATCCAGAATTTTCGGATATAAGTATATTACTAAATAGTATTTCTATTTATATTCGAATGCGATTATAGTTCGGCGAATTTTTGCGTCATCAAACCAAACCAAGTTCATGAAAATCCGCAACCTTGATCTGACCCGTAATCCAGTCAATGAAGAACATCAGCAATTAGGACTGCCGCCGGTTGAAGATACCGTTTCGCATCTCGAGGCGCATCCTTTTCTGAGGGCTGCCGTGTGGTTCGCCGTCGTTGTCTTGGTGTTGCTGATCGCGTTTCTCGTCATCCGCTTCTTTCTTGCGCAAGAATGGGGCGCCAGTTGGCAGATCATCAACGATACGCTGGACAGCCGGATTTTTTGGAGCGCCGTTGCCGTCGGTTTTCTCGCGCAGGTTGTCGATGGTGCTTTAGGCATGGCATACGGCGTTACCGCCACGACTTTTTTATTGGCATCCGGCGCGAGTCCGGCGGCAGCCAGCGCCAGCGTGCATATCGCGGAAATTTTTACCACCGGCGTATCGGGAGTGGCGCATGCCAAATTCGGTAACGTCAATAAGCAATTATTCACGCGCTTGCTGGTGCCGGGTGTTCTGGGCGGCATCCTCGGTGCGTTATTGGTTACGCATGTCAACAGCGCCTTGTTCAAACCGTTCATATCGGCTTACTTAGTTTTGCTGGGTGCTTATATTCTCAGCAAAGCTTTCCGGCAACTGGCCATCCGCAAGGAAGCGCCTCAGCATGTCGGCAAGCTGGCGTGTTTCGGCGGCTTCATGGATGCCGCGGGCGGTGGCGGCTGGGGGCCGATTGTGACGACAACCCTGGTTGGAACAGGCACCGATCCGCGCACCACGATCGGTTCGGTGAATTTTGCCGAATTTTTCCTCACGTTGGCCAGTGCAGCGACGTTTGCGCTGCTGATGGAAACCGATAACTGGCCATTGATCATCGGACTGGTTTTCGGCGGTTTGTTTGCAGCGCCTTTTGCCGCCTATTTATGCAAAAAATTCCATGCGCGCACTTTGCTGATCATGGTGGGTGTGCTCATTATTACCATCAGCTTGTTCAATTTGTACAAAGCGCTTATCGCGCTGTAGATAAAAAATTTTCCGGCAATCGGCAACGATTCCGGGAGATTTTTTCCGTTCTTCCCGTTAAACTTGCCCGAGCCGGGATTTAAGCTTGGGTTTGTCTGCTCATCCTGATCCGGTCATCACATTTTATCTGGCCACTATCCTTATGTTTCTTATTGATTTCATTCTGCATATCGACAAGCACTTGCAGCAGCTGGTTTCCGAGTACGGCTTGTGGATTTACGGCATTCTCTTTCTGATCGTATTTTGCGAAACAGGACTCGTGGTTTTGCCGCTTTTGCCGGGCGATTCCTTGTTATTCGCCGCAGGCTCCCTGGCGTCGCTGGAAGGTTCTCAACTGAATCCGCATGTCTTGTTCGCCGGGCTCAGCATCGCCGGTATTTTGGGAGATTCTGTCAATTATTGGATTGGCAATAGGATGGGGCCGAAAGTGTTTTCCTCGCAGGAATCCCGCTTCTTTAAACGCGAATACCTCGATAAAACGCGTGCTTTCTATCTCAAACATGGAGTCAAGACGAT